>JAFGOJ010000050.1 GCA_016926575.1 Anaerolineae bacterium
CGGTTCCCCCGGACCCCTTCCGCAAATGGGCCTGGGTTAATGCCTCAGGCGGCCCCTCTTGTTCCGCCCGGTCTCCTGATCGGGCGGAACGGCGGGTCAGGAGACCCGCAACGACAGGGGCCATTTTCGTCTATTGGTTGTGAGCGTAGCGATCATGGCCTCTACTTTGAAAATGTCTCATTAGCACAAAACCGCTTTGCTTACTCACCAATTGGTCATTGCAAGGACACGTCAGCGCCTGAAGCAATCTGCGCCATAGAAGTGGGAATTGCTTCACCGCCCCTTCGACTTCGCTCAGGGCAAGCTCTTCGGACGGCTCGCAGTGACCAGGTTGAGCCGATTAGACAAAATGAACTTTTTTTGACGACAATGGTATATATAGTATGTGCGGAGGGAGGGGGCAAAAGAAATTACCTTGAAGATATATTTTTTATCTTCATGTGCAGTCCCTGAATCATTGGCCATACACAGCAATTGGAGAACGCTATGCCACCTATTGTAAAGTTTCTCCTGCGGCGCTTGCTCGCTTTTCCCATCACCTTGATTCTCATCACAGCGGTGCTGTATGGGATCATTATGCTCGCACCCATCGAGACCCGCGCGGCTCTCTACATGCCCTCGGGATCGAATAACCCTAATGCAGACGTAGACGCCATCCGGGCGCAAATTGTCGAAGAAAAAGGCCTCAACGACCCGTATCCGCTGCAATACGCTCGTTGGGCCTTGGCTCTGACCCAAGGGGACTGGGGCTGGAGTCCAAACTATGGGGATGTGCTGACCTCCCTGGTCCGAAGGACACCGGCTACGATGGAACTGACGCTGTACTCGGTGCTCTTCCTCGTCCCCCTGGGCATCATCAGCGGCGGCATGGCAGGCGCGAAACAAAACCGGCCCACCGATCACGTGTTCCGGCTGGCCGCATTCATCGGTACCGCTATCCCGCCCTTCATCCTAGCCCTGATATTGATGGGGGTCTTCTACGCCGGCCTGAACTGGTTCCCCCCGGGCAGGCTGGACTACTCAGAGATGCTGATGATCGAAGGGCAATCGTTCCGCACCTACACCGGCCTACTGACGATCGATGGAATGCTGAACGGACAGCCCGACATCACCATCAGTGCCTTCAGGCACCTGATCCTCCCCGCCATCACCCTGAGCGTGCTACATTGGGCCACGCTGGGGCGCGTGACGCGCACGGCGATGATCGAAGAGTTGAGCAAACAGTACATTATGGCCGGATGGGGGCGCGGCCTGCCGCGCCAGGCTATCGTCTGGAATCACGCCCTGCGCAACGCGATGCTCCCCGCCTTGAACAGTATCGCCTTGTCGGCTGCCTCCCTCATCATGGGCGTCTTCGTCATCGAAAGAATCTACAACTTCCCCGGCGTGTCCGAAATGACCCAAGCCTTGGCCTTCCTCCCCGATCCCCCCGTTATGATGGGATTTGCCATCTACAGCGTTCTGCTCGTGTTGCCCGTTATGCTGATCCTGGACCTGCTCCAGGCCGCCTTCGACCCCCGCGTGCGCGAAGGAGTAACCGATTCATGATCAACCTGAAGCGCTTCTTCTCCAACTGGCAAAACGTCCTGGCTCTGCTGCTGATTGGCTTCTTCGTCTTCGTCGCCATCGCCGCGCCATACCTGGCCCCGCCGGACGACCCCGACAACCCCGCGCTGTTTCGACGTATGCCCGGCGTACGGGTCAGCGCTTTGCGCAACCCGCGCCCCCCCAACCCCGCCGCGCCCCTGGGCACGGTCTCCGGTGGATGGGACATCCTCTACTCGCTGATATGGGGAACGCGCTCCTCCCTCCGGTTCGGATTGGTGACCGCCCTAAGCACCGCTTGCTTCGGCATCCTGGTGGGAGCTATCAGCGGCTACCTCGGCGGGTCATTCAACCGCATGGTGCTGCGCGTCACCGACGCCTTCCTCACCTTCCCGGCCATTGCCGGCATCTTCCTGTTTCGGCTGATCCTGGCCCCAGGCGACGCTCAGACAGCGCCGAACGCGCTGCAAAGCCTCGCCGCCACACTCCAACTCGACCCCGTCATGCTGGCCCTGATCTTGTTCTCCTGGATGCCCTACGCGCGGATGATCAACTCCAACATCATCAAGCTCAAGCAGACGGAGTACGCTATGGCCGCGATGACGGTGGGCCTCAAACCCCTGCGCATCATCCTGCGCCACCTGCTGCCCAACGCCGTCGCGCCGGCCATCGTGTTGGCAGCACGGGACATCGGCGGGATGGTCATCCTGGAGGCCGCGTTCACGTTCATCGGCATCGGAGCAGGACTGCCGTGGGGAATCCTCATCGTCGCCGGGCGGGACTGGGTCATCGGACCCGGCGGGAATCCTCTGGCCTACTCGTGGGTCTACCTGCCGACGACGCTGACGTTGGTGCTGTTCAGTATCGGTTGGAATCTACTGGGCGACGGGCTGAACAACGCGCTGACCCCGTGGGCGCGCGAAATGAACCACCGCTTCGACTAAAAAGAAAACCCGCCCCCACGTCGAGGGGCGGGTTTCTCACGCGCTGCACCGCACAGGGCACTCCGCCGCAAGCGCCCTGTATCGGTTCACGGGAATGCCTCCCCAATTTCTGTGTAGAGGTTCTCAATCAAAGGCCCCAAGAACGTGAGCGCCACGATGACCACAATCGCTATCAACATGATAATAAGGGCATATTCTGTCAGAGCCTGGCCATCTTCAGCTTGAACGTACACCATCTTCCTCACCTCCTTCCTCGACAATCGTCATTCGTCTGAGGCCAGCAGGCCCCCTTCGACCAGCACAGTGCGTAGTTCCTGCCGGCCGGCTTCGTCCAAATCGCGCAACGGCGAGCGCACCAGCCCGCCGCGCTGCCCCAACATATCCAGCGCGGCCTTCAGCCCGGCGATGCCGAACCGCGTCGTCACCGCCGCATTCAGCGGGAGCGCGCGCCGCTGCAACTCGGCCGCCTCTGTCCAGCGCCCCGCCTCGAAGGCTTCATACATTTCCAGGCACATCTGCGGCGCGACGTTCGCCAACGCCAGAATGCCCCCCACCGCCCCAACCGCCAACCCCGGGAAAAAGAACCCCGCCGACCCCGCCAGCACCTGGAACTCCGGCCCGGCCAGCCGCACGGTGTCGGCCATCTTGGCCACGTTCCCGGCGGTGTCTTTGATTCCGACGACGTTGGGATGCTCTCCCGCGCGGGCGATGGCCACAGGGCTCATGTCGACGTGTGTGAACCCAGGCACCACATACAGGATCACCGGAATCGGTACAGCCTCGGCCACCTGCACGTAGTGCGCCACCAGAGCGTCGGACGTCATCATGCCGCCGTAGTAGTGCGGCGTGACGACCAGCGCGGCATCTGCGCCCTGCTCGGCCGCGACGCGGGTCAATGCAATCGTCTGCCGCGTCGACTCGCAGCCCGTCCCGGCGATCATCAACTTGCCCGCCGGAATCGCCTGCCGCGCCGCGCGCCACACCGCCGCCTTCTCCTCCCAGCTCACGTACCCGGCCTCGCCGTTGGAGCCCAACACGACGTACCCCGCCAACGCGTACCGGTTCAGGTGCGCTACGTTCTGCGCCAACGCCTCTAACGCGACGTCACCGCGCCCATCGAAGGGCGTGGGAAGCGGCGCAAAGATGCCTTTCAAAGAAATGGATGGATGCATGAGACCTCACAGGTTGCAGATTAAGCGAGCAGGGCGGTTTGGGCGGCGGCAAGGCCCGCGCCGGGTTCGAAGGCGTGCCCTGTCCGCGCCAACCCGTACTCGATAGCCCCCAGCGTAGCCAGTATGTCCGACGCGGCTACCGCCCCCATGTGGCCGATGCGGAAGTACCTGAACTTGATCTCCGGATGCAATCCACCCGCCACAATGACGCCCGCCTCTTCGACGTACCCCAACATCGACGCACCCACGCCGTCGGGATAGTACGGCGCGGTCAACGTGGCCGCAGCGACGTCGGCGCGCACCGGCACTTGCCGCATCCCCAACGCCTCGACACCCGCCTTCAACGCCGCGCTGAGTTTCCGGTGGCGCGCAAACCGCGCGTCCATCCCCTCGGCCACTATCTGCCCCAGGCTCACGTCGAGCGCCCAGATCAGGTTCACCGGCGGCGTGCCGAAGTAGCCCGGCTTGCGCGCCGCGTACGCCTCCATAATCGGCAGCCAATTCGTCCAGTCGGCGTAGTAGTTGCCCACGTGGGTCCGGCGCCCGCGAAACGCGTCCATCGCGCGCGGCCCAGCCACGACCAGCGCCAACCCCGGCGGCACGCCGATGGCTTTCTGCGATGCCGTTAGCGCCACATCGACGCCCCATTCCTCCTGACGCAGTTCCTCGCCCGCCACGGAGCACACGCCGTCGACCACGACCAGCGCGCCGTGCGCGCGCCCCAACGCCGCCAACGCCCGCACGTCGGTGGCCACCGCCGTAGACGTATCGACGTGCGTGACGGTCATCAGCTTGACCGGACGGGCTTTCAAGGCCGCCTCGACCTCCTCCAATGGCGGCACGTCCCCCACGGCCGGGGCACGCACGTGCGCTACCTCGGCCCCGTATCGCTCCAGGATCGCCGCAAAACGGTCGCTGAAGTAGCCCGTGTTGACCACCAGCGCACCGTCGCCCGGTTCGACCAGATTGGCAGCAGCGAGGTCCATCGCCAGTGTGCCCGATCCCGCGATGACGAACGGCTGCCCGCCAGGACACAGGAACACCTCCCGCAGCCGCTCCAATGCGCGGCCAAAAACCTCGACGAACTCCGGCGCGACGTGGCTGGTGGTCGCCATCCCCATCGCCCGCAATACCTCCGGGGTGAATTCGATAGGCCCCGGAATCATCAACACGTTCCTGTCTTTCACGGACTCACTCCTGTTTCACGACCCGGTACACCATCTCTGCAAGCTGCCCCAACCCAATCGGTTTCAACAACCAGTCCGACAACCCCAGCGACTTGAGTTCGCTGAGCTCTTCAGTGAGCGGGTGGCCGCTCACCAACACCACCTTGACCGCCACACCGCGCCGCCGCAGTTCGCGCAGCAGGGCAGCACCGCCCATCTCAGGCATCACGATGTCGCTCAACACCATCGCGATGCGCTCCGCGTTCCGCTCGAACGCCGCCAGAGCCTCGCGGCCGTTGGCAGCCTGCAGCACCTGGTAACCCAGGTAGTCCAGGCTGCTCGCCAACGCCCGGCGCGTGGCGAAATCGTCCTCGACGACCAGGACCAGCTCGCCTTGTCCCTTGAGCAGCGGCGCTGCCATTCCCAACGCGGCCGGTTCGGGCTTCCGAAGCGACAACGCCGGCAGACAAAAGGTGCAGGTCGTCCCCTCACCCACGACCGACGTGATGCCCACGTGTCCCGCGTGAGACGTGACGATGCCGTAAATCTGAGAGAGGTTCAGGACGGCCTCTTTGCTCAGGCCCTCAGTGGAGAAAAAGGGTTCGAAGACGTGCGGCAGCGCCTCGGGCGGGATGCCCGCGCCGGTGTCCAACACGCTGACGCACACCCACTCCTGAGACGGGGCCTCCGGCACGGGGAAAGACGCCTCCACGTTGCAGCCACGCCGCTCCAGCGCGACGCGCAACCGCCCGCCATCCGGCATCGCGTCCCGCGCGTTGATGGCCAGGTTCATCATCACCTGCTGTATTCGCGTCGGGTCGGCATTGACGACGTATTCCTCATTCTCGTGGCGTATGTCGATGGCGATATTCTCAGGCAGTGCGCGGCTGAGCAATTTGACCTGCTCCTTCAAGAACATCAACAAATCCATCGGGCGCGGTTCCAGGTTTCCCTGCCGGCTGAAATCCAGAATTTGCCCGATCAACTTGCTGGCTTCCAACCCTTGCTCGTCGATGACTCGCAGCCGTTCGTAGAGCCGTTCCGGCAGGTTGGGCATCCGCTGTGAGAGCTGAGCGTACATCGTAATGACCGTCATGATGTTGTTGAAGTCGTGAGCAATGCCCGATGCCAGTTGACCCACCGCCGCCAGACGTTCCTGCTGTTCGGCGTAGCGCTGGATTTCGCGCTCGCGGGTTACATCGCGGATGACCAGCACCCACCCCGCCGGCCCTCCCTCCGCCGCCACGGGCCGAGTCACGAGGTCGAACTCCAGCACGGACGGGGCTGCCGCTTTCAACGTGTGCGACACACCGTGCGGGAGAGGTTGCACCAGGTCGTCCAGCGGGCGGCCGCCCAACTGCGTGACGGTCCCTCCCACGTCGACGTTCGCCAGAGCGTGCAGGTACTCCGCCCCAACCGGATTGGCCAACAGCACCCGCCCGCCGGTGTCGAGCAATACCATGCCCTCCGGAACGACTGCCATCACCTGGGCCATCCGATGGGCGTAGCGCCGGTCAATCTGATGCTTGTACAGCGCCATCTGGATCGTGGTGTGCAGCGTGCGCACGTCGAACGGCTTGAGGATGTAACCGGCCGGTTGCGTGGGCCCAGCCCGTCGCAGCATCTCGTCCTCGGAGTAGGCGCTGAGGTAGATGACCGGAATGTCGAAGCGGGACTGAATCTGCTCTGCCGCCTCGACGCCATCCATCCTGCCGGGCAGCCGCACATCCATCAGCACCACGTCGGGTTGCAGCTCACCGGCCTGGCGCACGGCCTCCTCCGCCACCCCAACGACGCCGGAAACGACGTACCCCAGGTCCTCGAGGCTGCTCACGATGCCTTCGGCAACAATGCCCTCGTCCTCAACGACCAACACCCGCGTCTGTGCCATATCCCATCTCCCGAACGCCGGCCCTTCACACGCCAACGTTTGCAAGCCCAGCACTCCAATAATAAGATTGTAGCATGGCCTACCCTTCCGCGCAAACCCGCCCCACTCGAGGGGGGCATTTGCTCCCTGAGGCAATCCATGATGTTTTAGCCACGAATTGACACGAATTTTTGGCCTTTTTCGCGTCAATTCGGGGATGGTTCATTTCCCGGCCGAATTAGGTTTACACTTTGTTTTCCGATCTGTCATTCTGAGCGGAGCCGCCGCAGGCGGCGA
>JAFGOJ010000051.1 GCA_016926575.1 Anaerolineae bacterium
ATACCTGCCCGGCGGGTAAGAAACCCGCCCTACAGGTGTATTTTCGCCTTCGCCACCTGCTGTTGCGACATTTCACCCCACGAATCTATGTAGACCCCAAAAAACAAGGGATTGGTCATAAGTGGCACACTTAGATATCTCGTTACTGGGGCAGTTCGAGGTTGCGCTGGATGGCCAAGCTGTAACGTGCTTTAGGACGGATAAAACGCGCGCGCTGTTGGCTTATCTGGCCGTCGAATCGGGGCGCGCGCACCGCCGTGCGTTCCTGGCCGGGCAGCTGTGGCCCGACGTCCCAGAGGTAACGGCGCGCCACAATCTGAGCCAGTCTTTGCTGCTGTTGCGCCGGGCGTTGGGCGAAGAGGCTGTGCCGTTCCCTTTTTTGTTGGTCACCACGCAGACGTTGCGCTTCAATCCGCATAGCGACTACACGTTGGACGTGGCCGAGTTCGAAGCTGGTGTGACGTCCGTATCCAAACGAGCCTGTGCCAGTCACCCGCCCGAGCTGTTCAGCCTGGAGGATGCACAAACGCTGGCCCTGGCGCTGGAGTGGTATCGCGGTGAGTTCCTCAGCACGCCCCTGCGAGTCGACAGCCAGGCCTTCGAAGAATGGCAACTCCTCAAGCAGACGCAGTACCACATTCTGGCAGTCGACACGCTGGACTGCCTGGCGCAGTACCACGAACTGCACGGCGGGTTCGCACAAGTCGTCGATTACGCCCGGCGTCAGATTGCGCTGGAGCCGCTGCGCGAGCAGGCGCACCGGCAGTTGATGCGCGCGCTGGCGCTGGACGGCCGCGGCCCAGAAGCGTTGGCGCATTACGCCGCGTGTCAGGCCCTTCTCGCCCAGGAGTTGGGCATCGAACCGGCCCCGGAAACGACGGCTCTGTACGAAAAGATTCGCACTATGCAGCAGACAAGCTCGCTACCTCCCCCAACCCGGCCGCGCGAGAGGTCTGTGGGCGGGGCGTTGACGCTGTTGCCCACCTTCGTGGGACGTACGCAGGAATTGGCGCGCCTGGACAAGGCGCTGGCGTCGGCATTGGCAGGCCAGGGGCAAGTGATGTTCGTCACCGGTGACGCCGGCAGCGGCAAGACCACGCTATTGAGCGCCTTCGCCCGGCGCGCGCTGACTGCACACGGCGACGTGCTGGTCGTCAACGGCAACGGCAACGTCTACACAGGGCTGGGTGAACCATATTGGCCTTTCATCCAAATGTTGAGACAATTGCGCGCTGGCGCGGCCAACGGGGCAGTGCTCCACCACCTGCAAGACCAGCGCCTCGCCGCAGCCCGGCCGGACATTCAGGACGTCATCGCCAGGCACAGCCCAGACCTGAACCGGATTTTCTCCGACGAAGGGCTACAGGAAGGCGAACCGGGTCTGGTACAGGCTGGCTTGTTCGCCCAGATTGCACGCGGGCTACAGGCTTTGGCGTTCAGCTACTCGCTGGTGATGTTGTTCGACGACCTGCAGTGGGCCGACCGGGACTCGCTCAATCTGCTCTTTCATCTGGGACGCCAGCTCGCCGGACAGCGCATTCTGATCGTGGGCGCATTTCGCCCCGATGTGCTCGAACAAGGGTATTCCTCGCTGGTCTATTTGCACGAACAGGACGCGGGCCAGCGTCACCCGCTGGCTGCTGTGGTCAACGAACTGCAGCGCCTGATGGGAGACATCCGCATCGACTTGGCGCGGGTAGAGGGGCGGGCATTCGTCGACGCGCTGTTGGACAGCGAGCCCAATCATCTGGGTGCCGAGTTTCGGGAAACCTTCTACCAGCACACCGGCGGGCACGCCCTGTTCGCCACCGAACTGCTGCGGGGCATGCAGGAGCGCGGCGACCTGCTGCGCGACGCACAGGGATACTGGGTCGAAGGCGAGCAGGTGGTCTGGCAGGCGTTCCCGGCACGGGTAGAAGCGGTCATCGCCGAACGCATTGGCCAACTGCTCCCCGAATGGCAGTCCATGTTAGCCGTCGCCAGCGTCGAAGGGGGCGAGTTCACCGTGCAGGTGATAGCACGCGTGCTTGGGTTGCCCGAGGCAGAGGTCGGCCGCTGGCTGAGCGGCGCGTTGGCGCGCTACCATCACCTCGTCGCGCCGGTGGGGGTGCAGCAAATAAAAGAGCAGTCGCTGTCGCGCTACCGCTTCCGCCACCTCCTGTTCCAGAAATATCTCTATCGCCAGCTGGACGCGGTGGAGCGAGCGCAGTTACACCAGGCCGTGGGCGGCGCGCTAGAGACGGTATACGGCGCGCGTGCCGCCGACGTCAGCCTTTCCCTGGCGCGTCATTTTGAATTGGGTGGGGAGATGGCTAAGGCCATCGCCTATCTGCTGCAGGCCGGCCGGCGGGCTGCGTATCTGATGGCCACGGAGGAAGCGCTGCGGCTGCTGACGCACGGGCTGGCGCTGCTTGGCCGGCTGGAGCTATCGTCTGAGCGAGAACAGCTCGAAGTGGAATTGCAACTTGCCCTGGGAAACGCGCTGCTGCCCAGGGGATGGATCGTGCCGGAACGGGCACAGGCTTTCGAGCGCGCCTACGAGCTCAGCCGCCGCGCCGGGACGACGACACAGTTAGCACATAGCCTGTTGCAGTTGGCCGACGTCAACCTGGCGCGTGGTCAACTCGACCAGGTGATGGCTATCGGTGAGCAATTGCTCGATCTGTCCCAATCGACCGGGGACCTACAGGTCGCCGTCCTGGCACATTATACGCTGGGAGGAGGATTTTTCTTTCTGGGACGTCTGCTGCCGGCGCGCGACCACCTGAGGCAAGCCGATGCTTTAAGCTTTTCCCAAGTAGCTGCGAAGATCATGTTGCCAGAGGCCGGCATCGACGTACGCAGCCGGGTCTGGTTGACCCAAGTCTTGTGGGCGTTAGGTTATGCGGATCAGGCCATCGCGTGCAGCCAACAGGCGGTAGCCCGCGCGCGCGATCTGGATCATACCTTCTCGTGGGGGTTCGCTCTGGCCATTGGCGAGTTGATCGTGCACCAGCTACGGGGTGAACCGAAGGCGATGCGCGGGGTGTTGCAGCAACTGGTATCTCTGGGCAGTGATGCCGGCCTGGGCCTCTTTAGGTTGTGGGCCATGCTCTTCCAGGGATGGCTGGCGGCGGTCGAGGATCACGATCCGGCCGGCTTGCCCCAGATCCAGCGGGCGCTCGATCAGTGGGAGTCGGCCGGCGCACAGGGTGGGCGTTTTTATCACTACGTGCTGCTGGCCGAGGCGCACCTGGCCCTGGGCCAGGTCGAGGCTGCACATACGATACTGGAGCATACACTGGTGCAGGTCCGCTCAAGCAGCCTGCGTTTCTTCGAGGCGGAACTGGAGCGGCTTTATGGCGAGGCCTTGTGCGCGCTTGGCCGCCCGGCCGAGGCGGAGGGCTGCTTCCTGCGTGCCATCGCGGTGGCACGGGAACAGGAGGCCAGGGCGTGGGAGCTACGGTCGCTGCTGAGCCTGTGCCGCCTGCGGCAGGCGGCGGGAGAGCCGGCCGCGTTCGAGGCGGCGCGCCGCCAGTTAGCCGAGCTGCTGGCCTGGTTTACCGAAGGGTTGGACACGCCTGACCTGCAAGCGGCGGCTCTGGTCGCGGGAACCGCAGCGCTCCATTAGCAGTGCGCGAAGAGCTCCGGGTGGTTGCTCGTCACCCCATCGACCTGCAGTGCTCGAAGCTGGCGTACCCGGTCGAGATCGTCGACCGTCCACACGAACACCTTTCCCTCCGCTTGCCGGACCGCTTTCACCGCCGCTCTCGACACGACCTTGTGGTACAGCATCACCGCGTTTGCGTCGGCCCCGCGCATCATCGCCGCGATCCGGTAGGGGAGCAGAAGCCGCATCGCAGCAACGACGGCCGACACGGCCGGCTGAAGATACGGCTTGCTCGACGCGTTTCCGCGGTCCTCCGGATAAGACAGGCCGGTCACAGCCGCTGGGTCGAGTTGCCTGACGCGCCGTAGGCTGGAGGGGTACAGCGAACTGTAGATGACGTCGCCGGCCATGCCCTTTGCGTGCACCTGGTCGAGCACCGCATCTTCGTACCCGGTCGCCTTCAGGTCGATGTTGACCAGGGCGCGTCCCTTGAGGCAGTCGAGCGCCTCTTCCAGCGTGGGCACGGAGCTATCGGGCGCAGCGTCGAGGCGGCGCAGGTCTGCCAGCGTGCTCGCGCTGGCCAGTGTGTGGGGCTGTCCGAAGGCCCACAGGCTGTCGTCGTGCAGCAGCACCAGCGCGTCCAGGCAGGGGCGCACGTCGAATTCCACCATGTCCACCCCCATGTGCAACGCCAACGTCAGGGAGCGCAGGGTGTTCGCCGGCGCGTGCCCGGCAGCGCCGCCGTGGCCAATCCGCAAGAAAGGGCGGTTCCATGCGTTATTTGCGTGTTCGATCATGTTGGATTCCACCTTCGACCTCGTGTGTGCCTCTCAACCCTTCTGGTGCAGGGGTAGCCAGTCCGCCATCTGGTCGCAAGTGGCGCGGTAGCCAAGTTCGATGATCTCGGCGCTGTACTCGAAGTCCAGCATGCCATACTCCCGCGTGGGGAGCCTCAGGATCACGTCGGCCGCGTCTTTGGTGAACTGCTGGCGGTAGAGGCCGTTCGTGTCCATGATCTGTGAGAAGACGCCGGCGATGTTGGGCGGGCCTTTCTGGCGCTGCGCGGGCACGATCTGGTAGCGCAAGGCTTCCCATGCGGAGACGCTGGGGCCGAAGTCGTATGGCCGCGCTTTGGCAGAGATGGGGCTACAATCGATGCCCAGCACCGTGCCGGAGCCGACGCGCTGGCGCATCACGTCGACCGGCACATTGTTGAGAAAGCCGCCATCGACCAGCAGATCACCATCGTACAGGATGGGCGTGAAGATGGGGGCGGCGGCCATGCTGGCCCGCACGGCCTGCCACAGCGGCCCGCGAGTATGCACCATCTGCTCGCCTCTGGAGAGATTGGACGAGATACAGAAGTAGGGCATCCAGAGGTCCTCGACGTTCAATTCTCCGCTCAGTTGGCGAATCAGCTCGGTGATCTTGCGCGTGGCGTAGAGGGAGACGATTGGCAGGGTGCGGTCGAGGAGTGTCTGGCGCGAACCGATCCGCAGTCCCAGCTCTTTGAGCTGGACGTCATCCATCCCCATAGCGAAGCCGGCGGCGATCAATGCGCCCATACTCGTGCCGCCGATGTCGTCTACCGTCACACCCGCTTCGCGCAGGGCGCGCAGCACGCCGATGTGACCGAAGCCGCGCGCTCCACCGCCGCCCAGCACCAGCCCGAAGGCGTGACCGGTCAGCCGCCGGGCCAGGCGCTTGACGTCGTCGGAGTTGCCGGCGCGCACGTGGTGGTGGGCGCGCAGGCAGCGTGGGGCGAGCCACTGGGCGATGCCCGCTGCAGACGTGGCGGCTGGGCCGTGCAACACCACCAGGTCCACGTGGCTGGGGCTTTCGCCGGCGCGCCCGCACAGCGCGGGCGTACCGGCGGCCAGCAGCGCTGTCTCGTGCGGGGCCGGCAGCGGCGACGCCCCGGCGCGGGCGACGAGCACGATCCGGTCCGCCTGCCGGACGCAGCGCTGGCTCCACTCGGAGGTGTCTGGGGCCGCTTCGTACACCACGTAGCGGTTGCCGGATTCGACGTCGCTCAGCCACGATACGATTTGTGCGTCGCGCGGGTCGCCGGGTGCCGCTTGAGCAGCGCCCGGCTCGATGGCCTCGTCGAGCGTGCCCGCGGTGAGGTAGGCCGTCGGGCCGATCTGGCGCAGCGCCGCGGCGAGCTGGCGTCCGAACTCGGGCAGGGGCACGCCCGCATCGCACGGGAGCAGCACGTAGGTGAGGAACGTGTTCACGGCCGGGCCAGGGCTGGCGTACTGTTGGTGCAACCGGCGGGCGATCAGGGCATTGATCTGCACCATCACTTGGAGGTTCTTGTGTGCCAGCGCCAGCAACCCTTTCCGGCTCAGGCAGACCAATTCGCTGTCGCGTATCGCCTGCACGGTCGTCCCGCGCACGTCGCCGGTCAAGACCTCCAACTCCCCGAGCAGCTCGCCGCGTCCCATCTCGCCCGCGAATTGCTCGAAGCCAGCCTCGTCTAAGGCCGTGGCACGCAGGCGGCCGCTGATGACGACGTACAGCGCGTCGCCGGGATCGCCCGCCTGGTACAGGGTCTCCCCGCTGGCCAGTCTCAGCCATTCGAGTTGCGCCTCGATGTCTGCCTGGGCATTGCCCGCCGCCTCCGCCGGAGGCGCGGCGGCGTGGGGGGGGCAGGAGGCTGCATCGAGCGACGCGTCGTACAGGTGATGGTACGCTGCCTGGGTGGCCTGTTCTCCGGCGCCCAGGGCCGCCAGGACCGCGGGGCTCAGCCCGTACTTCTGCTCGATCAGCCGCAGCACCCTGGCGCGCAATTCGGGGTCTGGGGGGAGCAGGGACTTCCACTGCGAGGCGAAGCGTTCGAGGTGCTCCGGGAGCAACCTCTCGTCCGCCGCCGCCACCAATTTCAGGCTTTCGGCGAAGTGCACATCGAAGCTGCGTTCGTAACCCTCGTCGCTGGTCAGCAGGTAGGCCGTCACCACCCGTTGGGACTCGGCGCGCATGTAGAGGCAGCGCGCCTCGATGGCCGACAGCAGTTTGGCAGCCCGCCGGCTGCGATTGAGCCCGCCGGAGAGCAATTCCTCGCGCGAGAGCAGTGGATGGCTCATACGAGAAGGCGGTCGGCGATCTGTTGGTAGAGCGCGGTCATTGGATGCGCGGGAAAGCGGAGCACGAACAGCCCTTCGCTGCCCAGCACCATCAGCTCGTCCGAATGCGGCAACATAGCAGCCACGGGGCAGTTATAGGTTTGCTCCACCTGGGCCTGCATCGCCGCGCGGTCGAGCACGGCGGGCACTTTGTTGACGACCAGCAAGAGATTGGGCACACCCAACTGGCGCGCCACTTCGATTGCGATGCCCGTCCCTTCGTAGTCCTGCGAGTCGGGGCGCATCATCACGATCAGGGTATGCGAAATGGCAATCGACAGCAGCGTTTCCTCGTTGATGCCCGGGTGGGTATCGATGATCAGCACGTCCAGGGCGAGCTGGTCGATCAGCTCGCGCAGGCCGCGCACGAGGTCGCCCGAGTCGTACCCCTCGCGCAACACCCGTGCGATCTCGGTGGTATGTGCGCTCGAAGGGATCAAGAAAATACGCCCGGCGGACGCCTCCATCGGCGGCGTGACGTCGTAGGCCGCTTCGGCGATCTTGGCTCGCCCCCACAGGTAATCGTTGAGCGTTTTGGGCAGTTCGGCGCTGTGCTGGCCGAAAAGCACGTGGATGCCTGGGGATTGGATGTCGGTATCCACCACCCCCACGCGGCGGCCACCGGCCGCCAGCAGGGCCGCTACGTTGGCGACCGTGTTCGATTTGCCGGTCCCGCCACGAAAAGAGTGCACC
Source organism: Anaerolineae bacterium (assembly GCA_016926575.1). Lineage (GTDB taxonomy): Bacteria > Chloroflexota > Anaerolineae > B4-G1 > DUEL01 > JAFGOJ01. Next base: position 7,408 of record JAFGOJ010000051.1, read on the forward strand.
GAGACGATGCGTGCCATATTACTTCCCTCCTGACATCACGTGTCCAGAATTTTGCGCAGGTCGCCGACCCGCGACTGTAACTGCTGAAAATAGTCGGACTCGGTAATCTCGGCGACCTGGCTTGCTTTCCTTGCTTCGTCGACCTGAATGCGCAGGTCGTGTACCTGCTGTTTCAACGCCTGCTCGCGGGCCACCACCTCTTGCGCCATGCGTTGGAAAACGCGCCCGAGCTGGCCGAGTTCGTCCGGCCTGGCCGCCACGTCGTCGAGGCTGTCTGGCGTGAAGTCGCCCGCTTCCATGGCCGCAGCGGCGGCCGTCACGCGCGCTACCTGCTGGAGGTACTCTACCTCCTGGTCGCGCAGGCGCTTTTTTTCCAGGCAGGCCCCGATCCGCGCGCGCAGCAGCAGTGGGTCGAAGGGCTTGGGCAAGAAGTCTTCGGCTCCCATGCCGATGCAGCGCACGACGTTCTCCATTTCGTCCAGGGCCGAGATGACGATCACCGGCAGGTCGCGGCGGGCCGGGTCGTTCTTAAGGCGCGTGAGCACCTCGAAGCCGTCGATTTCGGGCATGAGGATGTCGAGCAAGACCAGGTCGTAGTCTCCTGCGTTCAGCATCTCCAGCGCCTGGCGGCCGTCCTCGGCCAGCGCCACGGTGTGTCCCTGCGTTTCGAGAGCGCGCTTCAACTGCATGCGGTTCAGCACGTAGTCGTCCACGACCAGGATGCGCCCCTTAATTTCCATCATCTTTCCCTTTCCAAGCGTCTTGTCTGGATCGAGATTCGCGGGCGGGGGTCACGCGGGCGACCGGCGTGCGGTGTGAAGCTCGGCCTGGAGCGCCGCGGCGACCTGGGCGTATACTTCCGCCAGCGCTGCGGACTTGAGCTGCGCTTCGGCCAGCGCGCCGGTTTTGCCGAACTCTTCCAATTCCCTGCACTGTGCGGCAAATGCCAGCGCGCCGAAGCTGGCGCTGCCGGATTTCAGGCTGTGCGCCGCGCGCTGGAGGGTGGGGGCGTCGCCGGCGGCGATGGCCTGCTGGATGCCGGCCACCAGCTCCGGGCTGGATGCCAGGTACGTTTCCACCAGCTCGCCCAGGAAATCGACGTCTCCCCCCAGGTTGTCGAGCAGACCGGCGAAGGTTGCCCGGTCGATGATCTCGGATGGTGTCATCAGGTTGCTCCTTGATGAATCGTAACTGCTCAGCTTGCGCTTCGCAGTTGCTTTCCCTGCTGCGAAAAGGGGGAGTGGGGGGTTTGCGGGCGGCTTCGCCGCCCGCAAACCCCCCAGTTCTCCCTTCGACGCGCCAGGCGGGTAACTGCCAGGCGCACAGCCTGCGCAGTTACGATGAATCGATTGATGTGACCGGCCGGCAGCGCGCCAGCGCCTGGATCAACTCGTCCACGCGGATGGGTTTGCTGACGTAGTCGTCCATGCCGGCAGAGAGGCATATCTCCCGGTCGCCCTGCATCGCGTTCGCCGTCATGGCGATGATGCGCGGCCGCGCCTCGGCGGGCCAGCGCTCGTAGATGAGGCGCGTCGCTTCCAGTCCGTCCATCTCCGGCATCTGCACGTCCATCAGCACCACGTCGTACGGCTGTCGATCCAATGCCTGGAGCACCTCCACGCCGTTGGCGGCGACGTCGGCGCGGTAGCCCATCTGGGCCAGCAGGCGCAACGCCAGCTTCTGGTTCACCACGTAGTCCTCGGCCACCAGGATGCGCAGCGGCAGCCGTTGCGCCATCTCCACGTCCGGCCGGACCGGCGGCGCTTCTACCACGTCAGCGGCCTTCTGTCCCGTGGCGAAGACGCCCATCAACGTATCGTACAGCGCCGAAGCGCGGATCGGTTTGGTCAGCGACGCCGCGAAGAGGTCCGCCGGCATGCTCACGCCGTGGCCTCCCAACGACGACAGCAGGATCAGCGGGGGAGAGAAGTTGGCCGATCGAAGGGCCTGCCCCAGGTTCACGCCATCCATCTCGGGCATGTGCAGGTCCAGGATCGCCATGTCGAAGCGCGTGCCCTGCTGCACCCACTCCAAGGCCTCGTGCGGCGAGCCGGTGGCGTGCGGTTGCATGCCCCATCCTTGCGCCTGCAAGGTCAGAATGCGCCGGTTTGTGGCGTTGTCGTCGACGATCAGCACACTGCGGCCGCGCAGCTCGGGCAGCTCACCCAGCGGCAGCGCGCGTCCGGGCAGGTCGGTTGCTTGCACGGCGCGGATCGTAAAGTGGAAGGTGGAGCCTTTGCCCGGCACGCCTTCGCTTTCCACCCACATCGCGCCGCCCATCACCTCGCTTAGCCGCTTGCTCACGGCCAGGCCCAGCCCGGTGCCCCCATACTTGCGCGTGGTCGACGAGTCGACCTGCGAGAACGCTCTGAACAGCCGGCTCAGCCGGTCGGCGGGGATGCCGATCCCCGTGTCGCGCACGGCAAAGTGCAGCACGTGCGGCGCTGCGGCGGCCTTTTTCCCCGCCTCCTGGTCGGCGGTCACACTCACGACTACCTCACCTTGTTCTGTGAACTTGGTGGCATTGCTCAGCAGATTGACCAGGATTTGGCGCAGGCGCGTCACGTCGCCGACGATGGCGGGGGGGACGTCCGGTGCGATCTCGTATGCGAGTTCCAGGCCTTTCTCGGCGGCCTGGAGCTTGATCACGTCCAGCGCCGATTCCACACATTCCCGCAGGTCGAATGGCTGCTGTTCCAGGTCCATCTTGCCGGCTTCGATCTTGGAGAAGTCGAGGATGTCGTTGATGATGGTCAGCAGGGCGTCGCTCGAACTGCGCACGGTTTCGGCGAATTCGCGCTGCTCGGCGTCGAGGGAGGTATCCAGCAGCAAGCCGCTCATGCCGATGATGGCGTTCATTGGCGTGCGGATCTCGTGGCTCATGGTGGCCAGGAAGGCGCTCTTGGCCTGCGTGGCGGCTTCTGCCGTTTCCTTGGCCAACAACAGCTCGCGCGTGCGCTCTTCGACGCGCCGCTCCAGGGTGGCATACGCGCGCGCGCCCTGGACCGCGCTGGCGATTTGGCTGCCGGCGGTCATCAGCAGGTCGCCCAGGTGGGCCGGAATCGGTCGGCCGGTGAGCGCGTTGTCTACCCCGAGCACGCCCACCGCCTTGCCCTGGCTGATCAGCGGCACCACCAGGAAACTGGACGCCTCCAGTGCCTCCAGGAAGCTCCGGGCGCTGGGGTCGGTGACCTGGTCGGCGTGCGCAATCAGCACCGGACGGCCGGCGTCGATGACCTGGGTGACGAACGAATCCGAGCCGCCGAGCGAGGTTTCCATCTGGCTGACCAGGGCGGCGGTTTCCGCCGACGCGGTTACTTCGGGCGAGATGCCGCTGGCGCGACCGCCGGGCACGACGCGGCCTTTGTTGTTGACCAGAAGGATGATGCAGCGATCCACGCCCAGGTGGGCGCTGACGGCGCGCAGGCTGTGGTCGAGCAACTGGTTCAGATCGAGCGTCGCGCTGACGGCCAAGCCGATTTCGTGGAGTGCCGTCAGTTCCGAGAGCTTTTGTTTGAGGGCGACGCTGGAGGCTTGCAGGTTGGTGTGGGCGGTTTGCAGGCTGATGTATTGGGCTTCGGCTTGCTGCTGCTGCTCCAGGATCAGGCGTTCGGCGCGGTCGCGGTCGCGGGCAGCGTGTTGCGTCTGGTTGGCCAGCAAACCGGCCACGGCCGGCAGGGTAGCGCCGAGCCAGGCCAGGAGGGGCCAACCCGGGCCGCCCCATAGCCCGTAGGCCAGCAAGCCGACCGACACGGCCAGCCCGACCCAGGCGACGCGGTTTGTGCGGGCCTCCGGCGACTGCCAGGTGAGCTTCCACTCGCAGCAGTCATCGCCGCGCGTTGCGCAGCGGATTTCTTCGACGCTGGCCAGCGGCAGGCCAGATAGGAGCCGGGGAACCATGGGAAAAGCGCCTTGGAATGCCTGGCAGGTGTGTTGTATGAAGTGGCGGTGCAGGGCGGGCGGCACATCGGCCAGCGTCGAGGTGGGGTGGACCTGGATGGTGGTCGAATGGGGCGTGGTGCCGAGCGAGCGCACGTCGTTGTTGGTGACCAGGGCGGTCAGGCGCGGGAGCATGCTGTAAATCTGCCGGATGGAGAAGGGGCGACCGAGGTACACCAGTGATCGGGGGATCGAGCGCATGCCGCGGTGGTAGGCGAAGTCGGGGTCGCCACAGATCTCGCCGGCGATGGTTTCCGCGTAGATCAAGAACTCGTGTGAATAGTAGTTTGCCTCTTCCAGCAGATAGCCGGCCGAGACGCGAAACGCCGGGTCGGGGATAGCGGCATTCAACCGTTCCACCAACTGGTCCAGCGCGGCGTCTCTGGCGTGGTGGATTTCGGCCTGGCGCTGCTCGGCGGTGAGGCCGTCGAGCTGTTCGGCCAGGCGGCGAGCGATGTAGTCCTGCATCTGGTCGACGCTTCCCCGCACCAGGCTACCGCGCACGTGCTTGATCGGCTGCCCGCTCTCGTCCGCTCCAAACGGTCGTCCCTGCATGACGGGTGGGAGAGGGGGCAGCGGCTCGCCGGTGGGCGGGTTGGGCGCGGGCCAGGTGACCAGTTCGGCGTCCAGATTGAGCGCCACGTCCGATTCGAGAGGGTGGTGAGGGGATGACGGCGGAAAGTCAGGCTGAGGCCGTCTCGATCCTTGGAGGGTGTCTTGCTCTGTCATATCAGGTCGAGATAACTCCTACCACGGTTTAAGGAGGTGGCGTGCCTGTTCAGATATGTTCCTTGGATCCTTGCTTTGGCGCATGATAACACAACTCGGAGAAAAGGCAACGAATTGACGCATTGCAGCAGATTTGTGGGGTAGGGCAGGTTTCCATACCTGCCCGGCGGGTAAGAAACCCGCCCTACAGGTGTATTTTCGCCTTCGCCAGTTGTTCTTTTCCAGACCCTAAGTAAAATGGGATCTGAGAGGGTTTTTATAAGAACGCCACGGCCCTGGTGGAATAACCACAGACGGCAGAAAATGCCCACCCTTCCGCCGGGTCACGGACCCGGCGGGAGCAAGAGGGGCCGCCTGAGACGTTAACCCAGGCCCATTTGCGGAAGGGGTCCGGGGGAACCG
>JAFGOJ010000052.1 GCA_016926575.1 Anaerolineae bacterium
AGGCGGCCCCTCTTGCTCCCGCCGGGTCCGTGACCCGGCGGGAGGGTGGGCATTTTCTGCCCTTTGTGGTGGCCCCGAAGAGGCCATAGCGACTATTCCGAAAATAGACCGTCTCGATGTAGGGCGGGTTTCTTACCCACCGCCCCTCGATGGGTCGGGAACGGTTGCGTCCGCTTATGTCGCCTCCGGCCGCCCGCCCCCCAGCACCTGCTGGCTGGCAACCAGCGTGCGGTAGTAGTCATTTCCCGCCATCAACTCCGCGTGCGTGCCCACCGCCACCAGTTGCTTCTCGTTCAACAGCAAGATGCGGTCGGAGTTCTGGATCGTCGACAACCGGTGGGCGACGACGAACAGCGTCTTGTCGCGCACCAAGGCCGGCAGCGCGTCGAAGATCGAGCGCTCGACGAGGCTGTCGAGCGCCGATGTCGGCTCGTCCAACACCAGAATGTCGGGGTCCTTGATCAGCGCGCGCGCGATGGCCAGGCGTTGCTTTTGCCCTTCGGAGAGGTTGACCCCGCGCTCACCGACGGCGGCGTCGTACCCTTCCGGCAGGCCGACGATGAAGTCGTGGATGCCGGCGTTGCGGGCCGCGGCGGCCATCTGCTCCTGGCTGGCCTCGGGATTGCCGTAGCGCAGGTTCTCGGCGATGGTGCCGGAGAGCAGCAGCGTGCTCTGGGAAACGTAACCGATGCGCCGCCGCAGCGAGCTGACCTCGTACTCCGAGGCGGGCACGCCGTCGAGCCACAGCTCGCCACGCGTGGGGCGGTAGAAGCGCAGGATCAGGCTGACCAGCGTCGTCTTACCCACCCCACTCGGCCCCACAATCGCCACGTGCTCGCCGGGCTGAATGTGGCAGGAGACCGCTTCGAGCACCGGTTCACGGTCGCCGTAGGAGAAGGAGACGTCCTTGAACACGATCTCCCCGCGCAGCCGTTCGACCTTCTTCCCCAGATTCTCTTCCGGGACGATGTTGAACAAGGTCGAGACCCGTTCCAGGGCGGCCAGGGCGTTCTGGAGCTGCAAATTCGCCGTGGCCAGGAATTGCGCCGGGCCGTAGACGTAGCCCAGGTAAGCCTGGAACGCCAGCAGCGACCCCAGGGTCCACGCGCCGGCGATGATCTGGTACGCGCCGGCAGCCAGCACGATCAGCTTGGCCACGTCACCCAGGCCGGTGATGGCCAGATTCGCCAGCGCGCCGACGGCCGTCCGCTCCAGCGCGATCTGGAAGGAGGCGCGCAGCTCGGATACGATGCGGTCGACCTCCCGCTCCTCGGAAGCGAAAGCTTTGATCAGGTCGGTGGCGGCCAGCGATTCCTGCATCCGCCGCGAGACGTTGGCCTGCTGCTCCATACTCTCGTGGCTGAGCACGCGAATGCGGCGCGAGAAGTAGCGCGCCGACAGCGCCAGGCCGGGGATGATGACCAGGGCCACCAGCGCCAGCCGCCATTCCAGGTAGAAAAGCAACACCGTGCCGCCGACGAAGCGCAGGAGATTCGTGGTGATGTAGACCAGGGTGCTGGAGAAGAACCAACGCAGGCCCTGCACGTCGGAGGAGATGCGCGACATCAGGTAGCCCACCTCTTTGTCGTCGAAGAAGGACTTGGGGAGGCGCAGGGTATGGTCGAGCAGCGCGTGTTGGATGTCGATCAGGATCTCTTGCTCGAAGCTGGCGAAGAAGAACTGCTGCAACTGGCCGGCCAGGAGGCCGAGCACTTTCACTCCGGCGTAGGCGGCGACAGCGCCGGCCAACAGCGCCATCTCGCGCTCCAGAATCACGTCGTCGATGAGGTAGCGGTTGATCAGCGGGGCGGGCAAGCTGAGCAGGGAACTGAGGAGCACCAGAATCGCGCCCCCCACCCCTTTGCGCCAGTGGCGAGCGACGAACGGACGCAGGTTCTGAAGGTTGGCGCGCGCGTCGCTCTCGCGCGGGCCGGCGATGCGGTCTTCTGCAGGCTGCCGGGAAAGCCCGCGCCGCAGGTGCTCGAACCAGGCGCTCATCGTGTCGCTTTGACCGCGGCCAGTTCGCGCTCCAGGATGCGCTTCAGGATGGCGGCGGAACAGGCATACGTAGCGTCGACGCCAAAGTAAGACAACGTCTGCGTCCCCAACGTCTGCCCGCGCGTGAAGGGCGTGTCGGAGACGTAGTGCAGGATGCCAATCTCGAAAGGCGTGGGGTAAATGTGGATGATCTCGTCGGTGGGATGGCGCTTGGGGCGGATCGCTTCGTAGGTAGCGGAGAGGTACGGCCCGGCTTCCATTTCGATGTCGGTGAATCCTTCGCGATAGAAGACGTCCATATACTCCCGATTCTGCAAGAACGTGCCGCGCACGCTGATGGCCTTTTGGTTGTCCAGTGCCGCGCCGTAGATCAAATACGGGCGCACGTCGGCGGCGCAGAAGGTGTTGTGAAAGATGTAGGTGTTTTGGGATTGCTCGTCGTGGACCACGTTGGGGATCATCACGTCGCCGATGCGGCCGTTGAGAGTGGCGGCTTTGCCCTGCACGTACAGCCCCTTCAGCTCGCCGACGCCGGTGGTGACCTTTGAAAGCAGGTGGTACGCACCCATCCCCAGCGGGTAGTCGACGTTGAGAATCAGGGCGTCGGAGTTACGCAGCAGTTCCAGCCCGTCGATGTGCATCCGCGGATCGAGCCAATCTTGCTGCAGAGCGCACAGCTCGATCACCTGGGCGTCGACGTCCTGGTAGTGCAGGCTCTTGACGTGCCAAATGCCGGCGGAGCGCATCTCATCGGCGCAGCGTTGGACGGCGGCCTGTCCGGCTGCGGTTTGGGTGTACTTCTTATGGACGTAGTAGAGGAAGTTTTCGTAATTGCTGGGTACCTTTTCACGCTGGATGGCCTCGTATTCGCCGCGCAGGCACTCGTCTTCTGCGTGCATCACGAAGTGGATCAGCTCTTCTTGCTGGCGCAGTGCGCACGTGGTGAGCAGATTGACCAGGCTGTGGGTGTTGCTGGAGACGAAGTAGACCGTCCGCTCGGCCAGGGAGTGCGGGAAACTGCTCACGATGTGGTCCCACCAGCAACTGGCGGCTTTGCGATAGTCGACGTAAGAGCCGGAGACGAGGCGCACGGCGAGCCGCTTCTGGCGCTGGCTCATCGCCAACAGCGTCGCGGCAAACGCGTTCCCCCACACGGCAGCGAGTTGGCGACCCTCTTCCATCGAGATGAGAAGTTGCTGGCACATCTGTTCCAGCAGCGCCGCGTCGACCACGCCGCCCGCTTCGACGCAGGCGGCCAGGCGCGCCGCGAGGGGCGTATCGTGCAGCCGCCAGTGTACCTTGTTCCATTCGACCTGGTAGGCTGTGAGGATGGGCACCAGGTCGTCGATGTCCGAGCGGCTGGCGACGTAGGCCACCAGGGTCTCTACGCCGTCGAACGCCACGCGGCGGCGGCGGCCCGGCGCGAAGACCTGCCGCCAGCGGCTGACGCGCGGGTAGCCGTTGCTCTGCAGCACCTGCTCCGAAGGCCCCATCACTACCAGCCGCACGTCTGGCATACACGATGGCAGGCGCGTGCTGGCGTAGACCAGGGCGGGCATGTCGATCTCCGCCGCGTCGGCCTTGGAGTGCAAGGCCGAACGCATCCGGGCGTGGCTCTCTACCAGCGAGCGGATCTGCACTTCGTCGGTGGTGCGCAGGAGCGAGTAATACGTGCGCTGGTACAGCTCTATTTCGTCACTGGCGGTACTCGGTACGGTTCTTTCCATGGGCAATTATTTGGCAACAAATTGGACGACTCTCCTGAAAAAAGCTATCAACCACAAAGAGCACAAAGGACACAAAGAAAAAGCGGGTTAGGGCAGGTTTCCATACCTGCCCGGCGGGTAACTGCCAGGCGTGCAGCCCGCGGTTACGAGTCTTCAACGTTCATTTGCCTGGGCAGCGGTTTCGATGGCCTGGACGATCTTGTAGTAGCCGGTGCAGCGGCACAGATTTCCGGCGATGGCCTGTTTGATCTGCTCCGAGTTGGGATGCGCGATTTCCTCCAACAACTTGGCCCCGCTCATGACGAATCCGGGGGTGCAGAAGCCACACTGCACCGCGCCCGCGTCGATGAACGCCTGTTGGAGCGGGTGGAGCGCATCGCCGTGAGACAGCCCTTCGATGGTGACGATCTGCGCGCCGTGGGCGCGCGGGGCGGGCACCAGGCAAGCGAGCACGGCCGCGCCGTCCAGCCAGACCGTACACGCGCCGCATTCACCCTCGCCGCAGCCCTCTTTGACGCCGGTCAGCCCCACATCCTCCCGCAGCATCTGCAGCAGGGTCTTGCCATTCGCGCCGCGCACGATGGTGTTCTCGCCGTTGACGTTGCACTCGATCGGTTCGTCGCCGGTGGCAGTGTGCTGGATGGTCTTGCCGGCCAGGCGGTAGATGTGGCCTTCCTTGCGCCCCCACAGCAGCGGCGGGTCGGTGGGGAGCCCGGCGCGTTCTTCGCCCCGGCCCAACGCCGTCAGCGCACGGCGCACGAGCACGTGCACTGCCCGGCGGCGGTAGTCGGCGCGGGCGCGGATGTCGTCGATGGGGGCGGCGGCCTGGGCAGCCAGGTGCGCCGCGCGGTCGATCTGTTCGGGCGTCAGCGGGCTGCCGATCAGCGCGCCCTCGGCCTGCGGCACGCGGATGATGGTGGGGGCCACGCTGCCCAAGGCGATGCGGGCGCGCACGACTGTGCCGCGCTCGAAGCGCAGCACGACAGCGACATTGGCGATGGAGATCGCCAGGGCCTTGCGCAGGCCCATTTTAAGGAAGATGCCGCGTTCGTTGGGGGCCATAGCGGGCAGTCGGACGTCCACCAGCATCTCGTCGGGGGCCATATCCACCCGGCGCACGCCCTGGTAGAACTGGGGGAAGGAGAGCGTGCGCTCGCCGCGCGTCGAGCGCAGGGTGACGACGGCCTCCATCGCCCACAGCGGCGTGATCGTGTCGTTGGCGGGCGAGGCAGTGACCAGGTTCCCACCCAGCGTGGCCCGGTTGCGGATCGCAGGCCCGCCCACGCTCCACGCGGCCTGGGCCAGCGGCAAGGCGGTTCGGGCCACCAGCTCAGACGCGGACAGTCGGTTGTGGGTAACCAGCGGGCCGACGTGCAGGATGCCATCCTCCAGCTCCAACTTACCCAGGTCGGGGATGCGGCTCACGTCGATGAGGGCAGGGACCCGGCGCAGGTCGCGCTCCAACTCGATCAGCAGGTCCGTGCCGCCGGCGACGACACGCGCGCCAGCGCCGTGTTGGGCCAGCAGATGCAGGGCATCCTCGACGGATGTCGGGGTGTAATACGTTTGCCACAGGCTCACGGTGATCCTCCATCATTATGGGGTATGACCAAAGTATACCCCGTTTGAGCCATTCAGCAACTGGGCGGTTTACCTATGCCAACAACCCGCCGTGGTCGATCTCGCAGGGGCGCAGCCCTGTTTTCGGAACAGAGGCCATGAGCTACGCTCACAACCAAGGGGCGAAAATGGTCCCCTGTCGTTGCGGGTCTCCTGACCCGCCGTTCCGCCCGGTCAGGAGACCGGGCGGAACAAGAGGCCGGTTGGTAGGGGTCGGTCTGAGACCAACCCCTACCAATGATGGTGTTGACCGAAACCCATTTGCGGAAGGGGTCCGGGGAAACCGGAAGGTAAACCGCAGGTTTACCCGTTTCCCCGGCGGGGTGCAGGGGC
>JAFGOJ010000053.1 GCA_016926575.1 Anaerolineae bacterium
TGAGGGTGAATGGTTGACAAAACCTATCCAACGGGGTATGATGTGACCCTGGCATATCAACCGGTTTGACAAGGAGGCGTATCGTGTTTGGCAAAGAAAAGAAAGCACCTCAACCGACCCCGGCAGTTGCTCCATCGTCGGGGGCCGTGCCGTCGGCCCGCATCGAGACGATCATCGGTCCCAACACTCACTTCCGCGGAGAAATTATCTCTGAGGGGGGCGTGCGCATCGATGGCATCTTCGAGGGCAACATCGAAACGACCAGCAACCTGGTCATCGGCGAGTCGGCCAAGATCATCGCCGAAATCAAAGCGAACAACGTATCCATTTCCGGTGCGGTCAAGGGCAACGTCACGGGCAACCGCGTGGAGGTTTTGGAGACCGGCCGCGTGTGGGGCGACCTGACCGTCAACTCCCTGCTGCTCAACGAGGGAGCCTACCTGCGTGGCCAGACGACGATGCACGCGGACATCGAGCCGCCGATGATCGAAGCGCCCAAGTCTGCGCCGTCCGCCGAGCCGGGCCGCCCGGGCACCATCGTCGACGTGCAGCCTGCGCGTTCGACGCAATCTTTTGCGCAAGAACCGTCCGAGGAGTAAACAAGCACTGTAGATAGAAAGCGGCGGGTCGTTGGCCTGCCGCTTTTTTGTCGCCTGGTGGGCTTTGTAGGAGGAGTGGATGGACTGGGGCACGCTGTTGTCTACGTTTGGGCTGGTGTTCATCGCCGAACTGGGCGACAAGACCCAACTGGCAGTGGTGACGCAGACCTGCAAATATCGCCGCCCGTGGGCCGTCTTCCTGGGCGCGAGCCTCGCTCTGACCGGTGTGACGGCCATCGGCGCGGTCGGCGGCCAGGTACTGGGGCAGATCGTGCCGGCGGAGGCGCTGCGGGCCGTCGCGGCGCTGGCGTTCGCGGTGATGGGGGTTCTCGTAGGGCGCGAGGCGCTCAAGACCGCCTCCGGCAGCCTGGCGGCTGAGTGCCCGCTTGTTGAGGAGACGAGCGCGGCCGGCGCGATGTGCCGGTCGTGGGATTGGACGGCGTTCGGCTCGACGTTGGGGCTGTTGTTCGTGGCCGAGTTGGGCGACAAGACACAGCTCGCCGTCTTCAGCCTGGCCGGGCGGTACGGCACGCCGTGGGTCGTCTTCGCCGGCGGCGCGCTGGCCTTGACGCTGGTCACGGCGCTGGGCGTGGTCGGCGGCGAAGGGCTGTGCCGCATCATCCCCGAACGCGTGCTGCTGTGGGTCTCTGCTCTGGCGTTCGCGGCGATGGGGCTGTTGATGGGGCTGGGCATTGTGTAGTGTCACCTTCCCGGAAGCTGGCGGAGCTTCCGGGAAGGTAAGATATCGCTTTCCCCCTTACCGCCGTTTGGCCTCCCACGGGTTGAGGAACGCGTTGAGGCCATCCCCCAACAGGTTCCACCCGATGCCGAACATGACCAGGGCCGCCGTCACCGGGAGATAGGTCCACCAGAACAGGAACGGGTCGCCCCCCGGCCCGATGACCCAGTTGCGCCCCAAAATCAACATCCGCGACCACTCGGGGATGGCCGTGCTGTCGACGGTGCCGCTGACGCCGATGAATGCGAACGCGGCCTGCTGGATCACCATCCCGCCCACGTCCCGCGCCAGCAGGACGATGATGGGGCCGATGGCGTTGGGGATCAGGTGGCGCACGATCATACGGATGTTGCGCATCCCCAGGGATTTGGCGGCCTCGGTGAACTCCATCTGTTTCAGCTTGATGATACTGACGCTCATCATCCGCGCGTAGGCCACCCAAGAGAAGGCGATCAGCGCCAGCATCACCGGGTCGATGTCCAAGGCCAGGACGATTCGTTGGAATAGTGTCTGGGGGATGGGTACCGAGTTCAGGTTGTTGAAGTCGTAGAGCGCGACGTCGGCCAGCCCCATAATCATGCGGAAAAGCCACACGCCGGCGATCACCGGGAAGGCCAGGAAGGCGTCGGTGAGTCGCATCACGGTCGTGTTCAACGGCCCGCCCACGTACCCACTGATGGCGCCGATCACGGTGCCCAGGATGGCGGTGGCCAGCGCGGTGATCAGCCCGAAGCGCAGCACGCTGCGCGTGCCCCACACGAACGAGTGAAAGACGTCGAAGTGGAGTAAGTAGACCCCTCCCAGGCCGTGCTGATAGTGGATGACTGTGCCCAAGGGCGCTTCTGCACTGGGCGGCTGCGGCACGACTTCTATCCATCCCTCGTGGATTTGAAAGTTGGCCGGGTTTTCGGCATCCAGCGGCGGCGACAGCCACGGCGCGGCGAAGGCCATGAGTAGAAATGTGCCCACGATGGCCAATGCCACCCAGTTCAGCTTGCGGGAGAAAAATTGACGCAGGCGTCTCATGACAGCACCCCCTCCCGGATACGCGGGTCGACCATGGCTTGCAGGAAGTCCAGCACGATCATCAGCGGCAGCACCATGAGCACGCCGTAGACGGCAAAGCCCATCGCCACCGCGACGTCCGGGGCAAAGAAGGAGGCGTACACCTGGGCCGACTGGGTGAGCGGTTCGGAGACGCCGGGCAGGGAGAAGATCACCTCGATCACGAACACGCCGGTGACCAGCGCTGCCGCCGACAGCGCGCTGCTGTTCAAGGCGGGCACCATCGCGTTGCGCAGGGCGTGCCGCCAGACGGCGAGGGCCTGCGAGAGGCCGCGCCCGCGCGCCGCGACGACGTAGTCCTTGTCCAGCTCCTCGATGATGGCCGTGCGTGTGACCCGCGTCAGCGTGGCCCAGTGCGCCAGGCTGAGCGAGAACACCGGCAGCGCCAGGTGACGCAGCGCGTCGAAGGCGATGTCGGGGCGGCTGTTGAGCAGCGCGTCGATGGTCAACAGGCCGGTGATCGTCCTGAAGCTATCCGCACGGATGTCGATCCCATACGCCAGGCTGATCCTTCCCGGCGGAAACCAGTGCAGGCCGACGTAGAAGATGGCCAGCAGGACCAATCCCATAATGAAGGGCGGAACGGAGGTTCCGATGAAAGCGAGCAGGCGCAATCCGTGGTCGGCCAGGCGGTCGCGCTTCCATCCTGCCACGACGCCGCTGACGAGGCCGAGGGGGATGAAGAGCAGCACGGAATAGATCGTCAGCTCGGCTGTGACGGGCGTGCGCCGAATCAGAGCCGGCAGCACGCCCTCGCGCAAGTTGGGACTCCACCCCCAGTCACCGCGCAATAGGTTGAAGAGCCAGCGTGCGTACTGAACCGGGTAGGGGTCGTCTAGCCTATGTTCGCGGATGATCGTCTGGATCAGATTCATGCTGTTCCCCCTGTCTCCCGGGGGGACGTACATCATCGCGCGCGCTTCAACGGGAGCCAGCATCATAATCCCGTAAAGCGCCGCGGTGATGACCACGAACGTCACCGCGGCCAAAAACAGCCGTCTCAAGACGAATTTGAGTAATGCCATACGCTTCTCCTTGCTGTGCTAATATACTACACTTTTCCCAATCGCCAACATGGGCGCGGGCGAGGGCGCTTGGAGTACCCATTTCGTCCGCATTGATCTCGTCATGCCCACATGTCCCCGCCTGCGTGGAGACAAGCGTGGACATCTATTGGCCTTGAGGCACTTGAAGCCGGGTGGGTTTTCAACCCGCCCCGCTGTGAACGAATATTGACGCAGTATACCAACAAAGATGCCGAAAGTCATCCCTCAAAAGTGCTATTGCAAGAGACATATATTGTAACTTCTCAATAAAGCGGGGAGAAGATGGGGGTTTTGCGGGCGGCTTCGCCGCCCGCAAAACCCCCATCCCCCACTTTTTGAGAA
>JAFGOJ010000349.1 GCA_016926575.1 Anaerolineae bacterium
GGGCGGAGCCCCTGCAAAGTCATGGTAACCGAGGGTCGGCGGGTTTGAAACCCGCCCTACATCGAGACGGTCTATTTTCGGAATAGCACTGGACAGACCGGACAAGGGATGTTATACTCCCTCATCGGCCGCAACCTGACGTATCAGATAACTCGCTCTTTGGGATTTCGCGTGGTGGGACATTAGGAGTGGGGGTTTGGGCGGGCTACGCCCGCCCAAACCCCCACATCTGCCCCCCTTCCACGCGAAATTCCAGAGACCCAGATAACTCACAAACAACCGAGTGTGATAATGAACGAAGACAGAGATACTTTCTGGCTTGACCGTCCCGTCTTGATCACCGGCTGCACCGGGCTGCTGGGCTCCTGGCTCAGCATTGCCCTCGTCGACGCCGGTGCGCAGGTCGTCGGGCTGATCCGCGACGAGATTCCCCATACCCACCTGCGCCAATCCCGCTATCTGTCGCGCATCGCGGTGGTGCGCGGCGACGTGACCGACTACGAACTGGTCGAGCGCGCTCTCAACGAGTATGAAATCGAGACCGTCTTCCACCTGGCTGCCCAGACCATCGTCACCATTGCCAACCGCGCCCCCCTCTCCACCCTAGAGACGAACGTCAAGGGCACGTGGACCGTGCTGGAAGCCGCGCGTCGTTCGCCCACCGTCCGCCGCGTCCTCGTCGCCTCCAGCGACAAGGCCTACGGTGCGTCGGAAACGCTCCCCTACACCGAGGACATGCCCCTGCGCGGCGCGCACCCCTACGACGTCTCCAAATCCTGCGCCGACTTGATCGCCCAAGGGTACGCCGCAACCTACGACCTGCCCGTGGCGGTCACCCGCTGCGCCAACCTGTACGGCGGCGGCGACCTGAACTGGAACCGCATCGTCCCCGGCACCGTCCGCGCCGCCCTGCGCGGCGAACCGCCCGTCGTCCGCTCCGACGGCTCTCCCCTGCGCGATTACCTCTACGTCCAGGACGCCGTGCGCGCCTACATGACGCTCGCCGTCCACCTCGACCGCCCCGAACTGCGCGGCCAGCCTTTCAACTTCGGTTCGCGCCGCCCGATGACGGTGTTGGAGATCGTGCGCGCCATCATCGCCGCCTCTCCCCACCCGGAACTGGAACCCCTCGTCCTGGGAGAAGCCGCCCACGAGATCCAGGATCAGTACCTGGACAGTACGAAAGCTCGGCGTGAGCTGGGTTGGCAGCCGGCGTATTCGATGGAAGAAGGCCTGCGCGAGACGATTGCCTGGTACCATGCCTTCCTCTCTGGAAAGTGACCGGGTGACAGAGTACGAACTGCAAGAGGCGTGGGCCGGACGGCGCGTGCTCGTCACCGGCGCGACCGGTTTCATCGGCTTACACCTGGTGCACAGACTCGTGGCGGCCGGTGCACAGGTCTGGGCAGGCACGTTCCCTCAGGAGCACCCCCAGCGTGTGGCGTCCCTGCCGCCCCAGGCCGCGCGCCTGCCGCTCGACGTCCGCTGCCACGACAGTGTCACCCGCGCCGTCGACCAGGCTGCGCCGCAGGTGGTCTTCCACCTGGCTGCCGTAGGCGTCACCGGCACGGACGTCGACCCGCACGCTACATTGGACGCCAACACCGGCGGCACCGTTCGCCTGCTGGAGGCCGTGGCCCGCCGCCCCGCCGAGCGCGTGGTGCTGGCCGGCACCAGCTACGAGTACGGCGCGCGCAATTCCGAAGAGGGATTCGATCCCTTCAACGTCTACGCCGCCTCCAAAGTCGCCGCATGGGCCTTTGGCCGCGCCTACTGGCGCGCCGCGGGCACGCCTGTGGTCTTCGCCCGCCCCTTCCAGGTCTACGGGCCGGGCCAATCCAACCGCAACCTGGTCCCGGCCGCCATCCACGCCGCCCTGTCGGGGTCCGACTTTCCGATGACGCCCGGCGCTCAAGAGCGCGACTTCGTTTTCGTCCACGACGTTGCCGATGGACTTCTGGCTGCTGCCGTCGCGCCGGGCCTCGAGGGCCGGGGCGTCGACCTGGGCACGGGAACGGTGTGCGCCATCCGCCAGGTGGTCGAACGCATCTGGGCCTTGACGAATGCCCAGGGCCGCATCCGCGCCGGCGCGCTGCCCTATCGCCCCGCCGAAGTGATGCACCTGGTCGCCGATGCCGAGCGTACCGCCTACCTGATCGGCTGGCGGGCGACCACACCCCTGGACACAGGGCTCGCCCATACCATCCAGAGGACAATCGAGGACAAGACCCTATGACCGATACGCGTGAAACATTGCGCCGTCACATTTTGGAACTGGTGGCCGAATATTACGCCACCGCCCACGCCCCGCGCCCGTTCGTGCCCGGCCAGACCCGCGTCCAGTACGCCGGTCGCGTCTACGACGCGCAGGAGATGACCGCCGCCGTCGACAGTCTGCTCGATTTCTGGCTCACCGCCGGCCCACGTGCGGCGGCGCTCGAAGACGGCCTGGCGGATTTCCTGGGCTTGCGCCACGCCCTGCTGGTCAACTCCGGCTCCTCGGCCAACCTGGTCGCCGTGGCCGCACTCTGCTCGCGGCGGTTGGAGCGCCCGCTTCAGCCCGGCGACGAGGTGATCACCCCCGCTATGGGCTTCCCCACCACCGTCGCGCCGATCCTGCAGAACCAGCTCACCCCGGTCTTCGTCGACTGCCGCCTGGGAGATTATAACCTGGACCCCGCGCAGCTCGAACCCGCGCTCTCCGCGCGCACCCGCGCCATCTTCGTGGCCCACACACTGGGCAATCCGGTCGAGATGGCGGCGCTGATGGACGTCGCCCGCGCGCACGATCTGTACGTGATCGAGGATGCCTGCGACGCCCTCGGCTCGACCTACGACGGGCAGATGGTTGGCTCCTTCGGCGACCTCGGCACGTTGAGCTTCTACCCGGCTCACCACATGACCACCGGCGAGGGCGGGGCCGTGGTCACAAACAGCCCGCGCCTGGCCCGCATCGCCAGGAGCATCCGCGATTGGGGCCGCGACTGCTGGTGTCGCCACGACAGCCCGCCCACCGGCGCGTGCAACCGCCGCTTCGAGTGGACGATCCCCGGCCTGGACGAGCCCTACGACCACCGCTATCTGTTCGTCGAGATCGGCTACAACCTGAAGATGACCGACGTGCAGGCCGCCATCGGTGTGGCCCAGTTAGAGAAACTGCCCGGCTTCGTCGCCGCCCGTCGCCGCAATTTTGCCGCGCTGTACGCCGGATTGCAGCAGTACGAGGAATTCCTCCTCTTGCCCACCTGGAGCGAGCGCGCCGACCCGTCCTGGTTCGCTTTCCCCATCACCGTCCGCGAGGGAGCACCCTTCACCCGCCGCGACCTGACCACCTTCCTCGAAGCGCGCAACGTCGAAACCCGCCTCCTCTTCGCCGGCAACATCCTGCGCCAGCCCGGCTACCTGGACGTGCCCCACCGCGTCGTGGGCAGCTTGCCCAACTCCGACCGGGTCTTGCGCGCTACGTTCTTCGTCGGCGTTTACCCTGGGCTGGACACCCCACGCCTCGATTATATGCTCGCCTGTTTTGAGGACTTCTTCACCGCACAGAGGAGAACGTAGCTGATGAAACTGTCGATAGTTATCTGCGTCTACAATGAGAAAGAGACCATCATGACCGTGCTGGACAAGGTCCGCGCGGTCGATCTTGGCCCGGATTGGGAGAAGGAGATCATCGTCGTCGACAACTTCTCCACCGACGGCACCCGTGAGGTGCTCCAGGCGCTCGCCCTGCCAGGCGTGACCGTTGTCTTCCACCCGCGCAACCTGGGGAAGGGCAGCTCGGTGCGCACCGGCATCGCTCGCAGCAGCGGCGATTACATCTTCATCCAGGACGCCGACCTGGAGTACGACCCGGCCGAATATCCCCTCTTTCTGGATCAGGTCGCGGAGCGCCGCCCCGCCGCGGTCTTCGGATCGCGCACGATGGGCGGGCGGGCGGTCTACGAGTACGTCGCCAACTATCTCGGCGTGCGCTTCCTGACCCTGCTCACCAACCTGCTCTTCGGCGCGCGCTTGACCGACGTGGCGACCGCATCCAAGATGATCCGCGCCGACGTCGCCAAGTCCCTCAACCTGACCGGCACCGGCTTCGACCTCGACTTCGAGCTGACCGACAAGATCCTCCGCGCCGGGCACGAGATCGTGGACATTCCGATCACCTACCGCCCGCGCACCGTCGCCCAAGGGAAGAAGATCCGCCCTTGGGACGGCATCTGGGCGCTGCGTATCATCTTCCGCGACCGGCTGCTGCCCCAGTCCGCCATCCTGCGCAGAGACACATCCGGTTAAGAACAACGTCATCGTTCGGAGGGTATCCGACATCGGCTCAGGATTGCCCCTATTCCGAAAATAGGGGCTTTGCAGGGGCTCCGCCCCTGCACCCCGCCGGGGAAACGGGAAACCTGCGGTTTCCTTCCGGTTCCCC
>JAFGOJ010000350.1 GCA_016926575.1 Anaerolineae bacterium
CGCCAGCGAGCGGCGTATCGAGACCAAGGCGCGTCGGCTGCTTGGTCTCGATACGCCCGGCTTCGCCGGGCTACTCGACCGGCGCAACCGGCTATTTTCGGAATAGTCGCACGGGATCAAGGTTGCATTGTGTTCTCCTTTGCAACCTTGCTAACAAGGACGTTATGACCACACAAGTTTACCACGTCGAAGGGCTGAGCTGCTCCGACTGCGCCGAGCGGGTTCAGGACGCCGTCAGCCGCGTCGAGGGCGTGTGCGCCGCCCACGCCGACGCCACCACCGGCAAGCTGACGGTGTCGCTGGACCAGCCGGAGCGGCCCACGCAACCCATCGTCGACGCGGTGCGGCAGGCCGGCTACACGCTGGTCGCCGAGCACTACCGCGACGCGAACCCCGTCCTCGGTTTCGTGCGCTTCGTCTTTTCCAAGCCAGAGACGGCGCTGGTGGCCGTCGCCGGGCTGCTGATTGTCCTGGGGCTGGCGCTGGCGGCCTTCGGCGTGCCGGACTGGCTGCGCGTGGCGCTCTTCGCGGCGGCCATCGTCGTGGGAGGCTTCCCCGTAGCCCGCGCCGCCTACCACGAGCTGTTCCGCGTGCACAGCCTGGGCATCAACACATTGATGGTCATCGCCGTCGTCGGCGCGGCCGTCATCGGCGAGTGGGCCGAGGCGGCGATTGTGGTGGCGCTCTTCTCGCTGGGCGAGGCACTGGAGGGGTACGCGGCGGATCAGGCACGCGGCGCGCTGGAGGGACTGCTCGACCTGGCACCGTCCACGGCGCTGCGGCTCCTGCCCGGCGGCGCCACCGAGAGCGTGCCGGTGGAACAGCTCGCAGTCGGGGAGCATGTGCTCGTCCGCCCGGGCGACCGCGTCAGCGTGGACGGCGTCGTGCGAGCCGGGCAGAGCGCGGTCGACCAGTCGCCCATCACCGGCGAGAGCGTCCCAGCGGACAAATCGCCCGGTGACGAGGTCTTCGCCGGTACGATCAACACCACCGCTGCGTTGGAAGTCGAGGTCACCCGCCTGGCCGCCGACAACACCCTCAGCCGCATGGTGGCACTGGTGCAGCAGGCCCAATCGCGCCACGCGCCGGTGCAGCGCTTCATCGACCGTTTCGCCCGCGTCTACACCCCGGCGGTGACAGGGCTGGCGCTGCTGGTGGCCGCCGTGCCGCCGCTGGCCTTTGGACAGCCATTTTGGGGCGAATCGGGCTGGTTGATGCGCGCGCTGCAGATGCTGGTCATCGCCTGCCCCTGCGCCCTGGTCATCAGCACACCCGTCAGCCTGGTCAGCGCGATGACCCACGCTGCCTCGCGCGGCGTGCTGATCAAGGGCGGACGCTACCTGGAGGCGCTGGGCCGAGCCACGACCTTCGCCTTCGACAAGACCGGCACCCTCACCGAGGGCCGGCCGGTGGTCACCGACGTCGTCGACGTCTGCACCTGTGGCCTGTGTGAGGAAAACTGCGGCCTGCAGCACGCCGCGTCGCTGGAGGTTCAATCGTCGCATCCGCTGGCCCAGGCGGTGCTGGCCGAGGCACAGGCGCGCGGGCTGATCGTCCCGCCGGCCGAGGACGTCAGCGTGCTCAGTGGGCGTGGCGTCGAGGGGCGGGTGAACGGCGCGCACGTCACCGTCGCCAGCCACGACCATTTCGACGCGCATTTCCCCCATCCAGAGGACGTCTGCCGGTTGGCGAACGATCTGGCCGCGCAGGGGAAGACGGTCATCATGGTGCAGCACGACGGCCGGGTATGCGGGCTGTTCGGCGTGGCCGACACGCCGCGCGAGAGCAGTCGCACCGTGATCGGCGCATTGAAAGCGCTGGGACTCCAAACGGTGATGCTCACCGGCGACGGCACAGCCGTGGCGGAAGAGATCGGCCGCCAGGTGGGCATCGACGCGGTGCGCGCCAAGCTGCTGCCCGAGGAGAAAGTGGCGGAGATCGCCGCACTGTCCGCAAAGGGACAGGTCGTGGCGATGGTCGGGGACGGCATCAACGACGCGCCCGCGCTGGCCCGGGCCGACGTGGGCATCGCCATGGGCGGCGCGGGATCGGCCCAGGCCATGGAGACCGCCGACGTGGTGCTCATGGGCGGGGACCTGACCCAACTGCCCTTCGTCGTGAGACTCAGCCGCAGGAGCAGGAACGTGATCACGGCGAACATCGTGCTGGCGCTGGGCGTGAAGGCCGCGGTCTTCGCGCTGGCCGTGGCGGGGCTGTCCACGCTGTGGATGGCGATTGTAGCCGACGTCGGCGCGTCGCTGCTGGTAATCCTCAACGGTATGCGGTTGCGCAAATCGGCGTAGGGACGACCCGGCAGGTCGCAGCGACTATGCAGGTCGCTCTTCCAGAGACCCTCCCGCAGGTTTCAGACCTGCGGGAGGGTCTTGCAGAAAATGGACCGCATACGTCGGTCTTCTAACATGGATTTAACAGAAATTTATTGACTTTATTATCGAAACGTGTTAGAATATAGTTGACTTAAAAAGTCTAGATTTTGTAACTGCTCAGGCTGTGCGCCTGGCAGTTACCCGCCTGGCGCGTCGAAGGAAGAAGATGGGGGTTTTGCGGGCGGCGAAGCCGCCC
>JAFGOJ010000351.1 GCA_016926575.1 Anaerolineae bacterium
CCGCAAAACCCCCACCTTCTCCCTTCGACGTGCCAGGCGGGTAACTGCCAGGCGCACAGCCTGAGCAGTTACAAACAGATAAGGCATGTATACCACAAAGTGCGGCCTTGCGCTAGTGACAGGGCCGTCATCCGGTGCACCCTCTTGCTTCTTGCCTCTTGTATGTTATAATGAGCTTGAACGTCTATGGAACTAGAGCAATACGTCGTAATCGTTCGTAAATGGTGGTGGTTGGCAGTCGCCTGCGTGCTGGTGGCCTCGCTGTCCAGCTACCTGGGCACCTTGCAGATGCCGCGTATCTACCAGGCTACCACGACCGTTATGGTGGGGCAGGCGCTGGAGCAGGCGAACCCCAACAGCCAGGACTTCTGGATCAGTGAGCAGTTGGCGCAGACCTACGCCACGATGGTGCAGCGCCGGCCGATTCGTGAGGCGGCGGCTCAGGCGTTGGGGCTTTCTTACGTGCCGGGCGCTTCGGCCCGCCAGGTGGCGGGCACCCAGTTGCTGGAGATCAGCGTGCAGGACACCGACCCGGTGCGGGCACAGGCTATTGCCAACGAGATTGCCCGCCAGTTGGTCCTGCAAAGCCCCACCGAGTCCCCCGAATCTCTGGAACGGCGCGCGTTTATCATGGCGCAGTTGGAGGACCTGGAGACGCAAATCGCAGATACCCGGGCCGGCATTGACGAAGAACAGACGCGCCTCGAGGCGGCCAACAGCGCCCGCGCCATCCAACAGTACCAGGCCAATATCTCTGCTTTGCAGCAGAAGCTGAACAACTACCAGTCCACATACGCCACTCTGCTCCTGAGCGCCGAGGGCGGCGCCAACTACATTTCGATTATCGAACCGGCCGCTGTACCGGTTAGCCCCATCAGCCCCAACGTCGGCCAGACTGTCCTCCTGGCGGCAGCGATTGGGCTGGTTCTGGCCGTGGGCGGCGCACTGTTGATCGAGTACCTCGACGACACGGTCAAAACCGTACAGGACGTCTCGCGTACGTCTGGCCTGCCGGTGTTGGGCGCCATTGCGCGCATCGAAGGCGAAAACTACTCGGAGAAGCTGATTGCCGTCACGTACCCACTCTCTCCAATTGTCGAGGCCTACCGCGTCTTGCGCACCAACCTCCAGTTCTCATCCATCGATAAACCGGCCCGCACCTTGATGGTCACCAGCCCGGGCCCTTCTGAAGGGAAGAGCGTCACGATAGCCAATCTGGCGGTCGTCATGGCGCAATCTGGCTTGAAGGTCGTCGTTGTGGATACCGATATGCGCCGGCCGGTGCAGCACAAGATCTTCAGTAAGTCCAACAGCCACGGCCTGAGCGACGCTATCATCAAGAACAACCCCGGATCGTTGGAGCACCTCCAACCGACTGGCATCACGAACCTTTGGCTGTTGCCCAGCGGGGCACTGCCGCCCAATCCTGCCGAATTGCTGGGTTCCGAACGCATGGGCGAGGTGATTGAGGAGCTGAAGGACCTGGCCGACGTGGTCTTGTTCGACAGCCCGCCCGCGTTGGTCGTGGCCGACGGCGCGATCCTTGGCTCTCGGGTGGATGGCGTTCTGATCGTGAACGATGCGGGTCGCACGCGCCGCAACGCGGCGGGAAAAGCCGCGGAAGAATTGCACCGCGTGCGGGCCAACCTCCTCGGCGTGATCTTGAACCGCTTGTCGACCAGCCACGGCGGCTACTATCACTACAGTTATTACTACTACAGCGACAACGGCGATGGCGAGAAACGGCATCGCCGCCGCCAATCCTGGCTAGAGCGTGCCTTGCCGTTCCCCATCCGCCGCTCCAACGGATCCCACGATTGATCGTAGCATTTTCGTAGGCCACAGCGCCGGCACGCTGAAAATGACCACACATTCTCATTCACAAATGTTCCTCCACCGTTGTCTGCGTGGACGTTGGTTCCCCGATGCCCTCCCCACGCCGGCGGATGGCGTCGATTGGGACGCCCTGGTGCACGCGGCGCACGCGGGCGGCGCCTCGCCGCTGCTCTACCACACCCTGCGCGGGCGCAACCTGCTCCCGCCCTCGGCCGAGGAAGCCCTGCGCATCGACTACTATGCCAACGCCCGCCGCAACCTTTTCCTCTTCCGCGAACTGGCGGGTCTTTTGACGGCCCTCTCCGCTGCCGGAGTAGACGTACTGTTGCTCAAGGGCGCTGCCCTGGCCGAGGCGGTCTACGACAACCCCGCCGTCCGCCCCATGGGCGACCTTGATCTGCTCGTGCGCGAGGCCCGCGTGCCCGACGCCCTGCGCGTGCTCTCCGGCCTGGGCTACGCGATCACCCCGCCCGCTGCCTACCGCAACGAAATCGTCCTCCAAAAACACGCCGCGGTCGGCGTCATCCTCGAACTTCACTGGCAGCTCTTCGTCTCACCGGCTCACCACCAGACCATCCCGGCGGACTGGCTCTGGGATACCGCGCTGCCGGTGCAGGTGGAAGGCGCGCCGGCGTGGATTCTTGGCCCGGAGGCGCAGATTCTCCACCTCTGCGGCCACCTGGTGCTGCACCACGACGGCGAGGCCCCGCGCACGATCTGGCTCCACGACGTGGCCGAGGTGATCGCGCTCTACCATGACCGCATCGATTGGGAAAACGTGTTGGCACGCGCGCAGGCCTACGGCCTCTTGGGAGCCGTGCAGAACGTCGTGGGGCGCGTCGTCGATGACTGGCAGGCCCCCGTGCCCCCAGGCGTACAGGCGCGTCTGCGCACGCTGCGCCCCTCCCCGGCCGAAGGCCGCGTTCAAAACTGGCTGGTCGATGCACACACCTCCGGCGCACATCGTTTCCTGGCCGACCTGCGCAGCATTTCTGGCATCGCAGGCCGATTTCGCTTCCTCTGGCGCAACCTTTTCCCTCCGCCCGGCTACGTTCGTTACTGCTACGGCGTGCGCCACGCCGCCCTCGTCCCGCTCTACTACCCCTATCGCTGGCTGAAGGGCATGTTCGGCGCGCTGCGGCGCTCGAAACCGTAAGGGCGAGATGACGCGCTGGGGAACTGCCGTGACGGTTGCGGGCCTGCTGCTGCTCGTCTACGGGCTGACGCTGCCCCCCTCGCTGACATGGTCTCACCACGGCGCGGACGGCGGCGACCTGGCCGCGGCGGTTGTCCGCGGCAGCATCCCTCACCCGCCGGGCTTCCCCACCTACCTGCTGTTGGGAGGCCTCTTCGTCCGGCTGCCCTGGGGCGATCCGGCGCAGCGCCTGAGCGCGCTGTCGGCGCTGATGGCCGCCGCCGCCGCCGGGCTGACCGTGCTGACTGTGTCCCACCTGCTTGGAGAGGCCGCTCCCGGCACTCGAACCGCCCCGCCTGCGAAATCGGGCATCCAGAGCGACGTGTGGGCTTCCGCTTGCGCCGGGCTGGCGGGCCTCTCGCTCGGCCTGGCCCCCCTCTTCTGGTCCCAGGCCCTCATCGTAGAGGTCTACGCTCCGGCGGCGTTCTTTGCCGCGCTGGCGATCTGGCTCAACGTGCGCGGCAGCCCGGCCTGGTGGGTAGGACTGGCGTGGGGCGTCGGAACCGGCGTCCATCCCACCTTGCTCTTCCTCGCTCCCCTGCTCCTTGGCGATCCGCGGCCTCGGCGGCTGCTTCAGGTGGGCCTGGCCGCGCTGGTGGGCTGCGGCCTGATGTTCGGACCGGTGCTCCTGTTCCGCGCCCGCGTGCCCTCTCCGTGGGCCGACGTGACCACGCTGGCCGGTTGGTGGGAGCTCGTCAGTGGACGGTTGTACCGCGCCTACCTGTTGGCCCTGCCGCTCGCTGCTGTGCCGGCGCGCGCGCTGGCGTGGGTTGGGCTGTTGCTGCGCCAGGCCACGTCGTTCGGGGCGGTACTGGCGGGCTGGGGCTGGGGTCACCTGTGGCGCGCGCGGCGCTCTCTGGCCGTGCTGGCGGCGTTGAGCTTCGCCGCCGCCAATCTCTACGCCCTGACCTACGACACTGCCGACTCGCTGGTCTACCTGGTGCCCTTTCTCCCGCTCGCGGCCCTGGGGTTGGGTGTTGGGGTCGCGCGGGCTGCGGAACGGGTGGGGCGGCCTTTGCGGTGGGCCTTCGTGCTGCTGCCCGTGCTGCAAGCGGCCCTCTTCTGGGGGCAAGTGGACCTCAGCCGCGATCACGCCGCGCGGGATTGGGCGGATGCTCTCCTGGACGGTGCGCCACCCCAGGCCGTGCTGCTCACCGCGCAGGACGCGCACACCTTCGCCCTCTGGTACGCGCAGGAGGCGCTGGCAATGCGGCCGGACGTCGTCGTCCTCGACGCCGACCTGTGGGCGCACCCACCGTACCGCCGTCTGGTCGGTGCAGCGCTCGGTTTGGACGCCGGTGACCTGTCGCCGGCAGAAGCTGCCCGCCGCGCCGCCCGCCCCCTCGTCGATGTAGGGCAGGTGGCTTACCCGCCCCCGGTGACAGCTTTGGACGCTACCCTGCATTAGATGGAGGAGAGCATGAAATATTGGAAATTCTGGTTGATATGTGCGATTGCGGCAAGTGTGATTGCGATTGCCGCCCCGGTCGAGTGGATTGCCTGCGGCCAGGACGTGACCCGGCAGACCGTACCCACGCGCACGCCGTCTCCTGTGCCAACGCCGCCCGGTTCTGGCGGCGCGACGTCGGCCCCCGCGCCCGTCGAGACTGCGTCTCCCACACCTTCCCCCACTCAGACCGTGCCACCTGTGCCCACAGCCGGCGCGACCGGCGCAGCTGCCACGTCACCTGCCACGTCCGAACCGCCACAGCCCACCGCGACGCTATCTCCCATCCCGCCGTCGTCCACGCCGCTGCCAGCGTCGAGCGAACCCCTGCCGTTGCCCACGCCGGTTTCCACAGCGCTTGTCACGCAACCGTCACCGGGCGCGACTTCCGGCGGCGGCATCTCTCCCCTGTGCTGTGGTGGGGCGGCTTTGTTGCTGCTCGGGCTGGTACTGATCCTGCTGGCGGCGCGGAAGAAGCGTGAATAGACGCAGCGTACTGTTTCGGCTCGGCCTGATGCTTTGCGTTGCGGGGGGCTTGCTGGTGGCGGCGGCCTGGTGGGGCGCAGGCCCTGCGCAGGCCCCGCCTGCTCCCACGCCCTCTGCCGCAGCCACGCCCACCCGTACGCTCGAACCCATCGTCCCCACCCGCCCTCCTGCCGAAGGGTCTCCCCGCCCTGCTGCGACTGTGCCGCTGCCGGAGCTACCTACGCCAGCTGCCTCGGCCGCGGTCGACCCTCTATGGCAGGGTCGACCGCGTTGGGGGGTAGGGGTGGCGATGACGTCCATTTTGCGTTATAATATAGATTCTTTGCACTTGGGCTGGTACCTGGATTGGGGAACCGCCATTGCTCCGCCGCAGCCGAACGACGTCGCGTACGCGCAGATGATTTGGGGGACCCCCGGCGCGCTGCGCCCCGCTGCCGAAACCATCGCCGCCATCGCGCGCGCCAACCCGGGCGCGCTTTGGCTCGTGGGCAATGAACCGGACGTCCGCTGGCAGGGCAACATGACGCCGGAGGCCTATGCCCGCTTCTACAACGAAGCCCACACGGCAATCACCTCGGCCGATCCAACGGCGCAGGTCGCAATCGGTGGCGTCTCGCAGCCCACACCGCTGCGTCTGCGCTACCTGGACCAGGTGCTGGCGGCGTATCGGCAGGCATTTGACGTCGAGATGCCTGTGAACGTGTGGAACGTGCACAATTTCATCCTGCGCGAGGAGCGGGACGGGTGGGGCGTCGATATTCCGCCCGGCCTGCCCGACGACCAGGGACTGCTCATCGACGTGGACGACGTAGACGACGTGGCGCGTTTTCGCCAGCAACTTGTCGACTTCCGGCGCTGGATGGCCGAGCGCGGCTACCGCGATGCGCCGCTCGTCGTCTCTGAGTACGGCATCCCTATGCCCGAAGAGTATGGCTTCCCGCCGCAGCGCGTGGCGGCGTTTCTTGCCGCCACGTTCAACGTGATGCTGACCGCCACGGACCCGGACATCGGCTACCCGGCGGATGGCAACCGGCTGGTTCAGCAATGGTGCTGGTATAGCCTGGCCGATACGGTCTATCCCACCGGCAACCTGTTCGATCCGCAAACTGGAGCGTTGACGCCGTTAGGGGCAACTTGGGCCGAATATGTGGGGGAATGGTGAAGGAGTTTGGTAGGTGATGCGTAATGTGTGTGTGACGGTGTCGCTGTCGCTCGGGGTGGCGCTGGTTGTGGCGTCGATCGTGGTGTTGAACGGCGTGGGGAGGGCCGCGTCCACCGATTCTGGCGCTCCCGAACGGGTCGTCGCGTCGCCCGCGACGCTTTCCGAGACTTTTACCTACCTCCCGCTTGTCCTCAGAAATTACGACTCGAAGGTCTATCCGAACTGTCGCTTTGGCGTCACCGGCTCGCTCGAACAGTTCAGTGTCTTCGACATCACCGCTCAGTTGAACGCCGGCTGGTACATGGACTTCTGGGCCCATGCGCCCTTCGACGGAGCCCCCGCGGCTGAGTTCTTTCCGTTGATTTTTGTGACGCAGGACCGGGGAGGCAGCACCGTGTGTGGACCGGATTATGGCTACCACATCAACGGCGGGCTGGATAGTGGCCTGGCCAGCCTGGTTGCGGCCAATCCGGGCCTGACCTGGATCATCGGCAACGAGCCTGAGCGCCTGGGCCAGGGCGACATCTGCCCCCAACAGTACGCCGAGGCGTATCACGACGCGTATTACTTCATCAAACAGAACGACCCCACGGCACAGGTCGCCTTCGCCGGTCTGGTTCAGGTCACTCCGGCGCGGCTGCAATACCTCGACATCGTGTGGAGTACGTACCTGGAGCGGTATGGCGAGACGATGCCGGTGGACGTCTGGACGATGCACGCCTACGTCCTCTCCGAAAGCGACGACGGTGACGCGAACATCCCCCTGGGTACAGATCCCGCGCTGTCGATTCCGTTCGGCTTCAATTGCGTCGATCCCAATTCCTTCTGCCACGCGGAACACAGCGACATCGACCTCTTCGTCGACCAGATTGTGATGATGCGCGAGTGGATGAAGGCCCACGGGCAGCAGGACCGCCCGTTGCTGCTCACCGAATTCAGCCTGCTCAAGCCCTACCACTATTACGGCACCTGCACGGTCAACGTCTGCCCGCCGGAGGGGGTCGAAGGCTGTTTCTGCGATGAAAACAGAGAGACGTTCAATCCCACCCGCGTTGCCAATTTCATGGAGGACGCCTTCGACTACCTGATGACGGCGGCCGACCCGCGCTTGGGGTATCCGCGCGACGATTATCGCCTGGTGCAGCGCTGGATGTGGTACAGCCTGGAGACCTATCCGCCCGCGGCAGGCCACGCCAGCAACCTCATGACTGCGGATGCCGGCTACGTGCTGACGCTCCAGGGGCGACGCTGGCAGAGCTACGTCCGCGACATCCCGGCGCAGATCGACCTGGCCATTCTGGACGTGCCGACGGCCGTGGCACAGACGTCCGCCATGTCCGAACCGGTGACGGTTACGTTGGCTGTCGAGGTGCTGAATACCGGCAACACGCTGCTGAACAGGACGGCGCGCGTCGTCTTCTACAGCGACGCCGCGTTGACTCAACCCGTCGCTGCGGCGACGTTCTCGGGCTTGGGGGGGTGTGCCAGCGCGTCGACGATCGTGACGGCCACGTGGCCGGGCTTGACGGTTGGGACGCACCCCTTCTGGGCACGGATCGAATCGGCCGGGAACGAGACGGACACGTCGGACAACGTGGGCAGCGGCATCGCCTTCGTCGCTCTGGCGCGGCTATACCTGCCTGTCGTGCTGTCGAATTAGACCCCATCATCGCTGTGCTCACAACCAATGGACGAAAATGGCCCCTGTCGTTGCGGGTCTCCTGACCCGCCGTTCCGCCCGGTCAGGAGACCGGGCGGAACA
>JAFGOJ010000352.1 GCA_016926575.1 Anaerolineae bacterium
CGTAGGCTTATTTTCTAAGCAGCGCACGGATGGATGCCCGCTTTCGCGGGCATGACGATCGGGTGCGTGCTATTTTCGGAACAGAGGAGAGAATAAAATGGAATTACACGTTGTGACACTACACGTCAACGGCCGCACGCACGCGGTCGCTCTAGCGCCGAACGTGACGCTGCTCCACGCCCTGCGCGATCTGGGCTACACGGACGTCAAGAGTGGGTGCGAGAAGGGTGACTGTGGTGCGTGCGCGGTGCTGCTGAACGGAACGGCGGTCAACAGTTGCCTGGTGCTGGCCTACCAGGCCGACGGCGCTGAGATCGTCACCAACGCCGGGCTGGGCACGATGGAACATCCGCACCCGATTCAGGAAGCGTTCGCCGACGCGGGCGCGGCTCAGTGCGGCTACTGCACGCCGGGGATGGTCATCTCGGCCAAGGCACTGTTGGACCGCACCCCCCATCCCACCGAAGATGAGATTCGGAACGCCATTTCAGGCAACCTGTGCCGCTGCACGGGCTACGGGCAGATCATCGAGGCGGTCAAGATCGCTGCCGATAAGCTGGCCGAAGGCCAGGAGAGCTAGGAGGCGAGGCATGAACATCACAGTGAAACCCCTTCCCGACGTCGAACTGCCGCCGCTGCGCGTGGTGGGCAAGCCGCTGCGCCGCGTCGACGCGCTGGGCAAGGCCGTGGGGGCCACGGTCTACTCCGGCGACTACACCATGCCGAAGATGCTGCACGCCAAGGTCTTCCGCTCTAGCGAGCCGTCGGCGCGCATTGCGCGGCTGGACGTGAGCAAGGCGCGGGCGCTGCCCGGCGTGGTCATCATTTTGACCGCCACGGACCTGCCCGACGCGAAACTGGTCACCGACATGCCCGGCCAGACCGGGCAGAAGCGGCGCGCCGGGTCCGACGCGCCGGTGCTGGCTGCGGACGTGGTGCGCTTCGCCGGCGAGCCGATTGCGCTGGTGGCGGCGGAGACGCTGGCCATCGCCGAGCAGGCACTCGACCTGATCGAGATCGAGTACCAGCCGCTGCCGGGGGTGTACGATCCTCTGGAGGCGCTGAAGCCAGGCGCGCCGGTCGTTCATTCGCCCGATAACGTCGTGGCGACGTGGAAAGTGCGCAAGGGCGACGTCGAGGTGGGCAAGTCCCTGGCCGACGTCGTCGTGGAGAACACGTTCGAGGTGCCCTTTATCGATCACGCCTACATAGAGCCGGAATCGGGCGTGGCCTGGTTGGACGAGAAGGGTGTGATCACCATCCGCGTCTGCACGCAGGTCGTCGAGCACTTCCGCAACATCGCCCGCGCCGTGGGCGTGCCGCAGAACAAGATTCACATCCAGGGCACGCTCTTGGGCGGTGGGTTCGGCGGCAAAGAGGACGTCACCGTCGAGATCTTCCTGGCGCTGCTGACCAGGGCCACCGGGCGGCCCGTGCGCCTCGAATACACGCGCGAGGAGTCGCTCCTGGCCCACTCCAAGCGCCATCCCTTCATTATCAAGCACCGCACCGGCGTGAAGAAGAACGGGCGGATCACCTTCGCCGAGATCGAGATGCTCTCCAACTCCGGCGCCTACCCCTACCTGAGCCCCTACGTGCTTCTGTACGCCACCGTCGCGGCCACCGGCCCCTACCGGGTCGACCATCTCAAGGTGGACAGTGTCTCGGTGGCTACGAACAACCCCTTCACCAGCGCCTTCCGTGGTTTCGGCGCGGCCCAGGCGGCTGTGGCCTACGAGCAGCAGATGGACGAGATCGCCAAGACGCTGGGTATGCACCCGCTGGAGGTGCGCCGGGTCAACTACATCAAGACCGGCGACCGGATCGGGACGAACCAGGAGATCAAGAGCGCCGTGTGGCTGGAAGAGAGCGCCACGCGGGCGATTGCCGCGTTGGGTGAGAAGACCCCGGCCGAAGGTTCGGTCAAGATCGGGCAAGGCTTCGCGTCCTATATGCAGAGCTACGGGCGCATCACCTGGTTCCACGACACCTCGCGCTCGTGGGTGGGGCTGGAGCTGGATGGGACGGTGGTGGTTCGCTGTGGCGTGCCCGACCTGGGGGCCGGGCAGGTGAACGCGCTGTGCCAGATCGCGGCCGAGGTGTTGGGCGTGCCGCTGGACAACGTCGCGATCTACAGCACCGACTCGGCGCTGACGCCGCTGGCCGGCACGTCGACGGCGACGCGCCAGCTCTATATGTCGGGCAATGCCACTAAGCAGGCCGCGACCGCGATTCGGGACGTGTTGTTGGAGCGCGCGTCGAAGCATTTCGAGGAAGCGCCCGAGGACCTGGACATCGCCGATAGCGTCGTGTTCGTCAAGGCGCATCCCGAGCACAACTTGCCGCTGGCCGATCTGGCTGCGATGTGCGCTTCGGAAGGGCTGCCGCTGGCCAATCTGGCGCAGTTCTGCGCGCCGTTCACCACCTCGCTCAATCCCGAAGACTTGCAGGGCGACATCTACCCCGACTTCACCTTCGGCGCGCACGCGGTGGAGGTGGCGGTCGATACGGAGACGGGGGAGATCACGCTACTCAAAAGCGCGGCCTGCCACGACGTGGGGCGCGCTATCAACCCGACCGCCGTGGTCGGCCAGATTCAGGGCGGCGGCGCGCAGGGCCTGGGCTACGCGTTGACGGAGGAGGTCAAAGTGCGCGAGGGCCGTCTCCAGACCCGCTCGCTCTCCGAGTACCTCGTCCCCACGTCCAAAGACATCCCGACGACGGAGGCGATCATCCTTGAATCGGGGTCGGGTGTGGGGCCGTTTGGCGCGAAGGGCATCGGCGAGCCGTCGCTGACGCCGGCCGCGCCCGCAGTGGCGAACGCCGTCGCCGACGCACTGGGCGTGCGCATCCACAGCCTGCCGCTGACGCCGGAAAAGGTGCTCGAAGCCGTGAAACGGGCGCGAGAAGGAGCACGATGAACCTGGCCGAGCAAGCGGTAGCTTTCTTCGAGGACGACCACAACTGTGCCCAGTCTGTGTTGATGGCCGTCGGGCCGCAGTGGGGGCTGGACGCAGCGCTGGCGCGTCGCGTCGCCGCGCCGTTCGGTGGCGGCATCGTCGGCCAGGGCCGCACCTGTGGCGCGGTGACCGGCGCGTTGATGGCCATCGGCCTGCGCTACGGTGACGCGCCGACGGTGGAGATGGAGGCAGCAGCGGCGGCATTTCTGGAGCGTTTCCGCGCCCGGCACACCACGACGGTGTGCAAGGAACTGCTGCGGCTGGACATCGGCATCTCCGATGAACTTGAATGGGCGCGCGAAGAGGGGGTGTTCGCTACGCGCTGTACCCAGTTCGTGCGCGACGCGGTGGAGATTTTGGGAGAATTGTAGGGCAGCGGGCTGGAGCAAGCTCCCCCCCCGCAGGTGTGCGAACCTTCGGTTTGCCTGAACCTGCGGGAGGGTAAGAGCCGTCTGAGGCGTTAACCCAGGCCCATTTGCGGAAGGGGTCCGGGGAAACGGGAAACGGGTAAACCTGCGGTTTACCTTCCGGTTTCCTTACGGTTCCCCCGGCGGGGTGCAGGGGCGGAGCCCCTGCAAAGTCCTGGTAACCGATGGGGCGGGTTTGAAACCCGCCCTACAGGGCCGTAGGCTTATTTCTGAGCAGGGGGTGTAAAATGGATGAACCTTTCGATTTGCTACTGACGGGCGGCATGGTGGTCACCGGCGAGGGCATCCGCCGCGCCGACGTGGGTGTGCGCGGCGAAAAAGTGGCTGCCGTAGGTGTGGGCCTGCCCCGCGAGGACGCCTGGGTCGTTGACGTTACGGGGAAATACGTCTTCCCCGGCATCATCGACGTGCACGTCCATCCGGTCTACGTGGACTCGGTGGAGGATTGCTCGCGCGTGGCGGCCTACGGCGGTACGACGACGCTGCTCCACTTCGCCTACGCCCGCACGGGCGACAATCTGCTGCAAAAAGTGGAGGAGATGCTCGAAGACGGCGTCGCTCACTCGCGGCTCGACTTCTGCCTGCACGGGGGAATGTTCGAGGCGCCGCGCCATGTGCCGGATATTCCGGCGGTGATGGAACTGGGCGTGCGCACGTTCAAGTTTTTCCTCACCTACCTCAAGCAGGGCTGGTATACGGACGACTACCAGTTGATCAAGGCGATGGATATGCTGGCCGAGCGGGGCGGCATGGCGATGGTCCACGCCGAGAACGGCGGCGGCATCGACTACCTGGAGGACAAGTACCTCAAGGGGCC
>JAFGOJ010000054.1 GCA_016926575.1 Anaerolineae bacterium
ATGGCGAGGCTTTTCCCCTACTTCTCTCTATGCTATAATCCAGCAAAGTCTTGCCGGCTACGCTGGCGGACCTTCTTTGCACGTTCGAAGGGGTCCGGCAGGCCGCGTCGACGGCTCGGAGGCTCTTAGTGAAGGTCATCCTGACCCACGAAAATGCGGATTTCGACGCCATCGCGTCCCTTCTGGGAGCGCACAAGCTCTACCCTGAAGCGACGCCTGTCTTGCCGCGCCGCGTCAACCGCAACTGCCGCGACTTCCTCCTGCTCTACGGCGCCGAACTGCCCTTCGTCCATCCCGACGACTTGCCCCGTCGGCGCATCGACTGCGCCGTCCTGGTCGATACGCAGAGCCTGACCACGCTCAGGGGCATGCGCTCCGACGTCGCAGTCCACGTGATCGACCATCACGAGATCGACCGGACGCCGCGGCCCAATTGGACCTTCTCCGGCGAAGCGATGGGGGCGGCCACGACGCTGTTGGTGGAAGAGATCTCGCGTCGCGCGTTCTCCCTCTCCCGCGTCGAGGCGACGCTGCTGCTGACCGGCATCTATGAAGATACCGGCAGCCTGGCCTACCTCTCTACCACTTCCCGCGACCTGCGCGCCGCGGCGTGGCTGCTGGAGCAGGGTGCGAATCTGTCGGTGGTGAACGAGTTTCTCGACCCGCCCCTCACGCCGGGGCAACGCGCGCTGTACGTCCAACTGCGCGAGGGCGCCGAGCACCACGTCATCAACGGCCACAACATCGTCGTGGCCACCGGCCGTGTGGCGGAGTACGAAGAGGAGATATCGACGCTGGCGCACAAGCTGCGTGACCTGCTCGAACCCGCTGCACTTTTCGTCTTGGTGGCGCTCAATGAACACGTCCAGTTGGTCGCCCGCGCCACCACCAACGACGTCGACGTCTCCACCGTCGCCGCGCACTTCGGCGGCGGTGGGCACTCCCGCGCTGCCGCCGCGTTGATCCGCGGCCTGTCGCTCCAGTCGATTCACGCCGAGCTGGTGGCTATTCTGCCCGACGTCGTGCGCCCGGCGGCGACCGTCGGCCAGATTATGTCGCGCGGGGTGCAGGTGCTCGCGCCCGACACCACCGTCGCCGAAGCCGACGACCGCATGCGCCGCACCGGCCACGAGGGCTACCCCGTGGTCGAAAACGACCAGGTCATCGGCTTGCTCACCCGCCGCTCGGTCGACCGGGCGCTCCAGTTCGACATGGCCGCCGCGCCCGTGCGCCAGGTGATGGATCCCGGCAGTTTCACCGTCGCCCCCAACGACGCGGTGAAGACGCTGCAACAGATGATGATTGAAACGGGTTGGGGGCAGATTCCCGTCGTCGACGACGGCCAGATATTGGGCGTGGTCACCCGCACGGACCTGATCACCCTGTGGGGCGCGCCGCCCGGCCGCCCGCGCCACGCGCATATCCGGCGCTTGCTCGAAGACGCGCTCTCACCGCACACGCTCAAGATGACCCGCCACGTCGCCGAAACGGCTCAAGAGATGGGCTACAGCCTCTACTTCGTCGGCGGCCTGGTGCGTGACCTGTTGTTGGGCGTGCCGATCTTCGACATCGACCTGGTGGTTGAGGGCGATGCCATCGAGCTGGCCAGGCACCTGGCGCAGGAGATGGGTGGGCGCGTGGTCGCCCACAGCCGTTTTGGCACGGCCAAGTGGCTGCTCAGCCGGCGGGTGTGGCTGGAGATCGCCGCCCCGCCGCTGCCGGAGGGGAACGTGACGGCGATCGACTTCGCCACGGCGCGCACCGAATTCTACACCCATCCCACCGCCCTGCCCGAGGTCGAGCGCAGCTCGATCAAGCAGGACCTGCACCGGCGCGATTTCACTATCAATACCCTGGCCATCCGGCTGGACCCGCCGCATTGGGGGGAGTTGCTCGATTTCTACGGCGGTGAGGCCGATTTGCGCGACGGGATCATCCGGGTGCTGCACAGCCTGAGCTTTGTCGACGACCCCACGCGCATCCTGCGTGCCGCTCGTCTGGAGGCGCGCCTGGGGTTCCGGCTCGACCCGCTCAGCGAGGAGCTGATCGGCAACGCGCTGCCCCTGCTCAACCGCGTCAGCGCCGACCGGCTGCGCCACGAGATCGAGCAGATCTTCAACGAGCGTGAGCCGGAGCACGCCCTGGCCCGCCTCGAAAGCCTGGGGGCGCTGGCCTACGTCCATCCCGATCTGCGCTGCGATGGCTGGCTCGAGGCGTGCTACCGGGCTGTGCGCAAGGAGCTGGCGTTCGAGACCTGGGGCTTGCAGCCGAAGGATCAGCGCTTCCTCTACCTGGCGCTGTTGATCTATCGCTTGGACGGTGAATCGATGCGCCACGTCTGCGCGCGCCTCAACGTCCCGCGCGCTGTCGTCGACGACCTGTTGCTGATGCCCGAGCTGCGGCAGGTCTTGCAGGCGGTCGACGAGACGGACCGGCCCAGCCGCATCTACCACGCGCTGTACTATTACCCGCCGCGGCTGTTGGCCGTCGCCTGGGCGGCCAGCCCCACGTCGGCGTTGCGCGAGAAACTGCTCCGCTTCCACACGCGCTACCGGCACGTCGAGACGGAACTGACAGGCGAAGACTTGAAAGCGCTGGGGTTGCGCCCCGACCCGCTCTTTGGGCGCGTCCTGGGCACCCTCCTTGACGCCCGCCTGGACGGTGCTGTCACCACGCGCGAAGAGGAAGAGGCACTCTTGAAGAAACTGCTCGCTGAGGAAAACATCCATCTGCAATCTTGAATCTGCGTAACTGCTCAGGCTGCGCGCCTGGCAGTTACCCGCCTGGCACGTCGAAGGGAGAAGGTGGGGGTTTTGCGGGCGGCGAAGCCGCCCGCAAAACCCCCACTCCC
>JAFGOJ010000353.1 GCA_016926575.1 Anaerolineae bacterium
GCGGTTTACCTTCCGGTTCCCCCGGACCCCTTCCGCAAATGGGCCTGGGTTAACGCCTCAGGCGGCCCCTCTTGCTCCCGCCGGGTCTATGACCCGGCGGGAGCGCGGGTCGTGGACCCGCGCCGAGCGGGCGTCACGCCGGAAGCGTGACCTACATTTTCGCCTATCGGTTGTGAGCGTAGTGATCATGGCCTCTACTTCGAAAATAGGCCTGCGGCCCTCGCCCCACCCACAGGCGGCTGCGCCGCCTTTCCCCCTCCCCTCTCCCATAGGGAGAGGGGAGGGGGTGCCCGCCGTAGGCGGGCGGGGGTGGGGTGAGGTACAACGCCGCCTTTTTCTGCCCTTTGTGGTGGCCCCGAAGGGGCTGTGGCAACTGCCCGGCGGTAAGAACCCCGCCCTACGGGCCTGTGAACGCTTCCAGATACGCCGAAAACCCATCTGGGCAAGCCTCGCTGTAATCGAGAATCTCACCGCCGTCGACCGGATAGCGCGGGTAGCAAGAGGTGGGCCACGCGCCGTGCGGCGCTTCCACCACTGCCGTCACCGAGATGCTGCCGATGTCGACCGGGCCGGGCAGTTTCTCCACCACCTCCTCGGCGGTGACGAGTGTCTGCGAGGCAACCATCGCCAGCTCCGCGTCGACCGCCAGGTTGCCGCCCAGGACCACGTTCCCCGCGTAGTCGGCCCGCAGGGCGTGGATCACGGCCACGTCGCAGGTGATGGCGGGGAAAGCGACCACGTCCCTGCCGGTGTAGGGGTCTTCGATCACGCGCACGTCGGGCCGCGCCTTGAGCAGGTCCGTGCCGAGCCAGCCCTGGCCGGGCATGAAGCCGACGCCGGCCAGCGCCGCGCGCAAGCCGAAGCCCAGGCTGGCCTCAGTCTCTTCGATGACTTTCACCTCGCCGGCGGTGACCGCCTGGGTGAACATCGGGGCCAGGCCATACGTCTCCAGGCCGAAGTAGCAGGTGCGCACCCGGCGCACCAACCCCGCGCCGACGAGTAGGTCGGACTCGAAGCTGGCGGTGAACGCCAGCAGGGTCAGATCGCGCGGGGGGCGCGCGCGTTGCAGCAGCGCGCGCACGAACGCGACCGGCCGCCGGTAGAGCGTCATGCCGCCCAGCGCCAGCGTCTGGCCGTCCTCCAACAGCGCGGCGGCGTCTTGTAGCGTGATGCGTTTGTCCACCCAACACCTCCGGTTGCGGATGGGACCCTACGGGCCATCCCCACTGATCCATTGCGCCACCAACGGCCCGACGTCGAGCACGGTGGGCCGCGCAAAATCGACGCCGTTCTCGAGCGGCGCGCCTACCAACACGGTCGTCATCCCCAGCGCCTTGGCCGGACGCAGGTTGGCGGGGTTGTCCTCCACCATGATGCAGGCCGGCCCGCGGGCGTCCAACAGAGCCAGCGCGCGGTCGTAGGCAGCGGGCCGCGGCTTGCTGCACATCCCCACCGCGCGGATGTCGAGCAGGCGCTCGAATCGATCCGCCACGCCGAGCGTGTCGAGCACGCGCCGGGCGTGCTCGGCGGGCGCGTTGGTGAAGACGACCTTGCACAGGGGGATAGCGCGCAGCATCGCGGCCAGTGCCGGATCGGGGCGCAGGTAGCGCGCGGGTTGGACGTCGTGGACGAAGGCCAGGTAGTCCTCGACGTCGACCTGCCATTCGGCCACCAGGCCGCTGAGGGTGGTGCCATAGCGGACGAAGTAGTCCTTCCGCATAGCCGTGGCCTCAGCGGCGGTCAGCCCCAACTCCTGCTCTGTCCACTGTTGGATGCGCCGGTCGAGCTCGCGCAGCAGCCCCGTTTCACGTGGATAGAGCGTGTTGTCCAGGTCGAAAAGGATGTGTGTAAAGGACACGGTCGACTACGCGCCGATGAATTCCTCGACCATGTCGTGCGCTTTATCGTCTGGGTATTGGACCGGCGGCGATTTCATGAAGTAAGATGAGGGAGCGACGAGCGCCCCCTTCAGCCCCCGGTCGAGGGCGAGTTTGGCACAGCGCACGGCGTCGATCACCACCCCCGCCGAGTTGGGGGAATCCCACACTTCGAGCTTCAGTTCGACGTTGAGGGGCAGGTCGCCGAAGGTGGAGCCTTCCATACGAATGTGGCACCACTTGCGGTCGGTCAGCCAGGGCACGTAATCGCTCGGCCCGACGTGGACGTCGGTTTCGGCCAGTTCGTGATCCATCATACTGGTGACGGCACGGGTTTTGGAGATTTTCTTCGACTCCAGGCGCTCGCGCTCCAGCATGTTGTAGAAGTCCATATTGCCGCCGAAATTGAGCTGGTAGGTGCGGTCGAGGTGGACGCCCCGATCCTGGAAGAGGCGGGTCAGCACGCGGTGGACGATGGTGGCCCCGACCTGACTTTTGACGTCGTCGCCGATCAGGGGCAGGTTGCAGCTCTCGAAGCGGCGCTGCCAGTAGGGCTCGCGGGCGATGAAGACAGGGATGCAGTTGACAAAGGCGCAGCCGGCGTCCAACACCTGCTCCACGTACCACTTGGTGGCCATCTCGCTGCCGACGGGCAGGAAATTGACCACCACATCGGTGCCGGTGTCGCGCAAGATGCGCACGACGTCGGCGGTTTCACCGGGGGCCTTGGTGATGACCTGGCTCAGGTATTTGCCCAGGCCGTCATGGGTCATCCCGCGTTCGACCTTGACGTTCGACTTGGGCACTTTGGCGAACTGGGCCGTGTTGTTGGGCGGCTCCAGAATGGCCTGCGCGAGGTCCTTACCCACTTTGTTCTTGTCGATGTCGAAGGCGGCCGAGAACTCGATGTCGTGGACGTGATAGCCCCCCATGTTGACGTGCATCAGACCGGGCACGAACGCGTCGTCGGTGGCATCTTTGTAATACTGGACGCCCTGGACCAGGGCCGAAGCGCAGTTGCCCACTCCGATAATCGCTACTCTCACTTTGCTCACTACATAACCTCCTCAGGATAGATCGTGCTTGGGAGCATACCACCAAATGTACCGATCCGCAAATCGCAGGGAAACGGACTGGCCCTGGTCACTTGACCGGTTGGCAGACTCCCCATATATCCGATGCGGAACCCGCTGTTTGCCTGATGTGCGGAGGGCCTGCTTTTGCTATGATAGGGGCACAACCGTCAAAGGAGGAATGGAGATGGACATCTTGGCACTTACAATCGTCATCGCAGTGGGGATCGCGGCGGAAGCCGCACTGCTCGAACGCGCCAGAGGGCGCGCGGAACGCGAGGATACGATCACCGACCGGCTGATCGCGTACACCCGCACGCTGCGCCAATGACGTCGATGAGATGCCCCGTCCTTAGCCGCCAACGACTCCGGGAAGCGCCACGTGAAAGGCGCTCCCTTTCTCGACCCGGCTTTCCGCCGTCACGCGGCCGTCGTGCGCCTCGACGATCTCTTTGACGACGGCCAGGCCCAGGCCCGTGCCGCCGTACCGCCGCGTGGTGCTGCCATCGACCTGGTAGAAGCGGTCGAAGATGCGCTCTAATTGATCCTGCGGGACGCCGATGCCCGTATCGACGACCGACAGCACGACGTCCACTCCCTCCTGCTGGAGGTTCACGATCACCTCGCCCCCCGGAGGGGTGAACTTGAAGGCGTTGCCCATCAGGTTGTCCAACACCTGGCACAGACATTCCCGGTCGCCGCGCACTTTGGGCAGGTCTGAGGCTACTTGCACGTTCAGCGACACCCCCGCATTCTCCGCCACGACGTGGAAATCGGGAGCCAGGGCGCGCACCAGGTCTCCCAGGTCGACCATTTCCTTCTTTAATTCGCGCCGCTCCACCGTCAAGAAGGTGGTGAGAGTGCCCACCAGCTTGTCCAGCATCCGCACGCGGCGCGCGATGACGTCGACCGACGCCTGTTGGTCGGATGCCAGTTCCCCCAGTATCCCGCTCTCCAACAGTTCGGCGTGGCCGCGCACCAGGGCCAACGGCGTGCGCAGCTCGTGAGAGACGTTCTGGATGAACTCGCTCTTGAGGCGGTCCAACTCGCGCTGCTGTTCGAGCGCGATGGTCAGGGCTTCGGCCCGGTGCTGTTCCTCCCCGTACATGCGCGCGTTCTCGATGGCGATGGCGGCGGTCGCTGCCATCGACTCCAACAACTCCAGGTCGAATCGTCCGAACCGGTTGACTTCGGCGTCGAGCATCTGCAACACGCCGATGATGCCCTTTGGTGTGCGCAGCGGAACGGTGACGATCGAACGTGTCACCAGGCCGGTACGGTGATCGACGCCTTGGAAGTATCGCGTGTCCTCTTGAGCGTCTCCAACGACCAGGCTTTTGCCGTTCTCGGTGACCCAGCCGGCCAGCCCTTCCCCCGGCTGAAGCCGCCACCCGCGCACGGTTTCGCTGCGCGTGCCGGTGGCCTCTTCGCACACGATCTCGCCCGTCGCTTTGTCGATCAGCCAGATGGAACAGGCCACCAGTCCCAGCAGGCGGCGAATCTCGTCCAGTACCGTGACGAGAATCTGGTTCAGGTCGAGCGTCGAGCTGAAGGCGTGCCCGGCCTGGTTGAGCAGGGTCAGGTTACGGTTCGTGGCACGCCACTCCTTCAACGTGCTTTCCCACGCGTAGGTCAGCAGGGCCGTCATACTGGCGACGAGGAAGAGCAGCGCCAGCGGCGCTGCCGGCGGGGCCTGTCCCCGCGTCAGTGCAAAGCCGGAGATGACCGCTGCGGAAAGGGCGGCCACCGCGCAGCTCATCCACGGGTAGAGCAGGACGCTGGCAACGATGGCCGGGACCACGTAGGCGATGGACGTATAGCCTGCCGCGACGCGTTCCGGGTGATCGCTGATCGTCATCGCCACGAGCAACCCTCCCACGAAGAGCCAGCGGGCCGCGCGCGGGGAAACTCTCCTGACGGCGTAGACGAGCAGGTTGCATACCAGGGCCGTGCCACTCCCCACGTACAGCAAAGCGATCGCGCTCGGGTTGTTGCCGGTGGCCACATCTACCGCCAGAGTGGCCAGAACGATGGCCAGGCTGGCCCACGTCATTGACCCCAACAACATGTTGAACAGGTGGCGTTTGCGCTCCTCGTCCGATGCACTGGCCGGGATGAGCAACGACTCCCGAATGGTTCGCAGCCTATCGATCACACCCACTTCCTCTCACGCGCGAGCGCTGCCTCCCTGTAATCGTTTCAACACTGCGTAGGCTGCCGGCCCTACCATCCCCTTGACCGTCCGCGCCCGCAATGCCTGGTCCAGGTCGGCGATCAGGTCTTGCGCGCTCTCTAATCCCACGCTCACCCGCACGATTCCCTCTCCCATCCATTCGCGGATGCGGTGCTTCTGCGCGTCGCTCAGGTAAGACACTGCGTCGACGTACAGGTCGGTGGGGTAATAGAACAGCAGGCTGCGCGCGTGCCCCAGCGATGTGGCGTAGGTGAAGAGGCGGATCTTCTCTGCCAGCGTGATCGCCGCCCCTAGACCGTGCCGCAACTGGAAGGTGAGCATGCCCCCGAACGCCGACATCTGCCGGCAGGCCAGCGCGTGATGGGGGTGGCTTTCCAGGCCCGGGTAGGTGACTTGCGT
This sequence comes from Anaerolineae bacterium, assembly GCA_016926575.1. Lineage (GTDB taxonomy): Bacteria > Chloroflexota > Anaerolineae > B4-G1 > DUEL01 > JAFGOJ01. The sequence continues at coordinate 5,544 of JAFGOJ010000353.1, forward strand.
CACCGCCGGATGGTCGGCCAGGAAGCGTGCCACGGTCAACGCCCCTTCTGAATGGCGTGCCATTCGCAGCGGCAGCGTCACCAGGCCGCGCGCAATCAGCCAGGCGTTGAACGGGCTGATCGCCCCGCCCAGGTGTACCAGCGCCTCCTTGCGGATGCGCTGAATCCCTTCCGCCGGGCCGACGATCACGCCGCCCAGCGCGTCGCCGTGGCCGTTGAGGTACTTGGTGGCGCTGTGGAGCACGTAGTCGGCCCCCAGGGCCAGCGGGCGCTGGAGACACGGCCCAGCCCACGTCGAATCGACCGCCAGGAGCGCGCCGGCCGCGTGCGCGATCTCGGCCAGGGCCGCGATGTCGGCGATGCGCAGGATCGGATTGGCCGGCGTTTCCACATAGACCACGCGCGTGGTGGGGCGCAACGCCGCCTGCACCGCGTCGACGTCGCCCGTGTCGACCAGGCTGACCGCCACGCCTTGCCGGGGGAGGTACTCGCCAAACAGTTCCACCGACCCGGCGTAGCACACCTCGCTGGCGACGACGTGGTCGCCGCTGCTCAGGAAGGTGAAGAGCAGTGCGGAGACCGCCGCCATGCCTGATGCCAGCGCCAGCGCTGCCGCGCCGCCCTCCAGAGCCGCCATCTTCTCCTCCAGCACCCGCCCGGTGGGATGCCCCCACCGCGTGTAGGCGTAGGGCGGTTGGTGGGACTCCATCATCAGCGCGTCGAACAGTTGCGGGCCGAACTCCGGCAGCTCGAACGCCGCCGACATGTGGATCGGCGGGGTCAGTGCCCCCGTTGTGGGGTCGGCCTTCTCCCCCGCGTGGACGACCAGGGTGTCGATTGAAACGTCTGCCACGTACAGCCTCCCTTGTTTGAACCATTTGTAACTGCTCAGGCTGTGCGCCTGGCAATTACCCGCCCTGCGCGTCGAAGGGAGAAATGGGGGTTTTGCGGGCGGCGAAGCCGCCCGCAAAACCCCCGCTCTCCCCCCCCTTTTCGCGGCGGGAAAGGCAACTGCGAAGCGTAAGCTGAGCAGTTAGAACCATTTTAACAAAGAAAATCCGAGGGCAGCGTAAAGAACGTGTTACCATCGGATTAAAGTTTGGGTTCTGTTCCGAAAATACCACCTTCGCGTTCGGGGCACAGTCCGCCCCGCCGCCCGGCGGACTGTGCCCCACCGGGAACGACGCGCGGTGGGCCATGCGTCGCCCCTACGAGCGATGTTGGTCTGTTCGTGGTGGTCGTGGCAACGGTCACGCCCGCCGGTGGCGTGTGTGCATTACAATCGCCCGGATCGCTGCCACGCGCTCGATCAGCGGGGGATGGGAATACCGGAATGCGACTACCAAGGGATGCGGGAACAGGTTCGACAGGTTCTTTTCGCTCAGCGCGATCAGCCCTGTCTCCAACGCCGTGGGGTGATCGTACAGGTCAAGCGAGTAGGCGTCGGCCTGGTACTCGTAACGGCGCGAGACCCAGTTCGCCAGCGGCGCAACGAACAGCCCCAGCGGCGACAGGAGGATCGACACCAGGTACAACCCCACCGCCGCGACGGCACCGGCGGTTCCCACTTGCCGGTACAAATCGCCGATGTCCAGGGTCTCGTAGAGCCACGGTATATCGAGCAGCAACTTCACCGACAGAAACCCTATCCCCGAGAGGACCAATCCCGCCGCCAGTTGCTTGAAGACGTGCTTCTTCTTCCAGTGGCCGATCTCGTGAGCCAGGATGGACAGGATTTCCTCGTGGGTGTGCTGGTCGAGTAGCGTGTCGAACAGCGCGATGCGCCGCGTCTTCCCGAACCCGGTGAAGTAGGCGTTCGAGTGTGTGCTGCGCAGCGACGCGTCGATCTGGAACACGCCGCCCAGCGGGAAGTGTGCTTTCTGGGCCAGCGCTTCGATTTTCTCTCTCAGTTCCTCATCTTTTAGCGGCTCGAATGTGTTGAAGAGCGGCAGGATCACCACCGGGGCCAGGAATCCGACCAGTATTTGGAACGCGCCAAACAGCAGCCAGGCCGCCAGCCACCACCAGTCCCCCAGCCACTCGATCAACAGGAGCAACCCGCCTCCCAACAGCACGCCCAGCACCAACGTCAGCGCGAGCGATTTTGCCTGGTCGAGTAGCCACGTCTTGAGCGTGATCGTGCTGAAGCCGAAGCGTTTCTCCACGCCGAAGCTGGAGATCAGGTCGAAAGGAATGTCGGACAGGTAGGAGATCGCCCCCAGCACGGCGAAGATGGCCAGTCCTTGCACCACCCTCGGGACGGCAAGTGCGCTTGCCCAACCCGCCAGCGTCGAGAGGAAGCCGCTTAGCAGGATCGCCAGCGTCACTCCCAGACCGACCGCGCGCGAGACGCGCCCCAGGCGCGTGTTCGCGGCGGAGTAGGCAATCATTTGAGGGAAACGGGAGGTATCCAACCGCGCGGCCCATTCCGGCGGCGGCGCAGCAGCCACACGCTTGAGGTGGACCAGGTTCAGTTCAGACAGCAGCGTCGATATCGCGAATTGGATGAGCAACAAGGCGATGAATATCCACATTATAGCGTCTCGAAATCTTGTTGCGCCGGATCCTCGTACTTCAGGAACTCCTCCATCTTCCGCGCGCGCAGCACGTCCAGGTACGCTACCAACTCCCGCTCGACCGCAGGGTCGAGGTCGTTGGGCCGGTGCGCGGCCAGGATCGCGCGCACGCGCTCGCGGGCGCGGTCGATGGCGTTCTTGCGCCCCTCCTTCTCCCACGTCTCGTACCCCTCGCGCACGAGCAGGGCCGGCATGTAGTGCTCGGTGCGGAAGTGGCGCATGGTATGCTTCTCGGCCAGGTAGTGACCGGAGTAGTTCACCTTGCGGATCACGTCCAGTGCCAGCGTCTCTTCGTCCACTCGAATCCCCTCCGCCATGCGCAGCGCCATGCCGCACAGCTCGTCGTCGAGCACCAAGAGCGGGTGGCTCTCCAGCATCGTCGCGTCGAGCGTGCCGCCGCAGGTGATGAAATTGACGCCCGCCAGCACCGCCTGGAGCAGCGTGGCGGTGCGCTCGATGCCCGCCTGGACGTCCTCGACCTTCGCCTCCGTCGCCGCACCGACACTGCGACAGGGCAGACCGTAGCGTCGCGCCAGTTGTGCCGACGCGGCGGTGATCAGTCCCGTCTCCACCGCGCCCAGCGCCACCGTTCCCAGTCGCATGTTGGTGATGGTGGAGACCGTGCTGTAGAGCACCGGCGTGCCGGGACGGGCGATTTGCGCCAGGGCCACGTGGGCCAGGATATTGGCGTTCTGCTGCGCCAGCAGCCCGGCCAGCGTCGCCGGGGCCGTGCTTCCGGCAATCGCCTCGGGTGACATCGCCAGCGGCTGGCCGTACTCGGCGCAGATCAGCAGCCCTTCGATCTGCATCGTGATCATCTGCAGCGGGCTGCCGATGGAGCAGATGGCGAAGAAACGCGGGCGGGCGCGCAGCGCTTCCTTCCCGCCGGCGGCTATCGCCATCATGCGCATCATGTCCAACGTGGGCAGGAAGCCGTAGCACCCCATCCCGAACGATTTGCGGCTGTGCTGCGCCCAGGCCAGGATCGCCTCGCCGTGGATGGTCGTCATGGGCACGTCGGCGGGCCAGACGTCCATCTGGCTGTTGTGGATGTGGTCTAGGGCGCTGATGATCTGGATGTGCTCGCGCACGTCGGCCATGGTCGCCTCGCGCCGCTCCCCTGTCTCCGTGTCGAGGATGTGCGTTGGCGTGCCCAGCCCGGCGAAGCAGACGGTGTCTCCCCCGACGTCCAGGCGGAAGTCGGGATCGTTGCCGTAGAGCGTGAAGGTAGCGGGGGCCGTCTCCAGGGCACGGAGGAGCACCGCTTCGGGGAGGCGCACGACACCCGCGTCGTCGTCGACCTGGGCCCCGGCCTGGCGGAACAACTCGCGCGCGCGGGCGTAATCGACCTTGATGCCCACCTCGGCCAGGATCGCCATCGAGGCGGCGTGGATGTGTTCGATTTCCGGCGCGCTCAGAACGTCGAAGCGGGCGGCCTTCATTCGACCTCCTCTTCCAGGCGGCGGATCACCCTGTCCAGCTCGGCGTTGACCCGGCTGAGGGCGGAGATGAGGTGTGGGCGGGCTTCTTGCAGCGCCTGTTTGCCCGCCACGCGGGCCGATTCGGCCGCTTTTTCCACCTCTTGGCGGAACTGCTGTCCCTCCGGCGAGGCGTTGGCCGTGTCGATGGCCTGCCCGATGCTCTGTGCCATCCGCTCCAGGCCGTCTTTCATTTCCTGGAGGTGCTGGCGGTTGCCTTCATCTTCCCAGGCGGCGCGAAATGTGCGTGCCAGACTCTCACCCAATGCCTGAAACTGGCGACCTACCTCGTCCCAGCTCCCTTCCGGCGGCCGTTCTTCGGACATTTTCCCTCCTATTTGATGAGATTCTTTTGCAGTGCCAGCGCCACTGCCTCGGTACGGCTGGTGACGCTCAGTTTCGAGAGGATGTTGCTGACGTGGAACTTGACCGTCGAGCGGCTGACGATCAGGCGGTTGGCGATCTCCGGGTTGTTGAGTCCTTCCACCATCAACGCCAGCACGTCCATCTCGCGCTCGGTCAGATCGTAATGTGGTTCCGGTTCGTGCCGGGTCAGGCGGATCAGAGCCTGCGCGGCCTCGGGGGCCAGTGTGGGCCGGCCGGCGTGTGCGGCGCGGATGGCGTTGGCCAGTTCGTCGGCGCTGACGTTCTTGAGCAGGTAGCCGATTGCCCCGGCCTGCAGCACCGCTTCCACCAGTTCCTTCTCTTTGAAACTGGTCAGCGCGATGACATGGATGCCGGGGCAGCGCTCGCAGATGATGCGTGTCGCTTCGGCGCCGTCCATCTCTGGCATGACCAGGTCCATCAACACCACGTCGGGGCGAAGTTGTTCGCACAGCCGCACCGCCTCTTTGCCACTGCTGGCCTCGCCCACCAGTTTCAGATCGTCGAAGACCAGCAGAAACGCGCCCAGTCCACTGCGCACCACGGCGTGGTCGTCCACCAGCAACACGCGAATAGTATCGTCTCGGCTCATCATACCTCCTTGTGCATGAGATGACCCTGCAATTCTACTCCAGCCTGGTTTCGAATGCAAGACGCGCTCTTCGAAGGGCATCCCTATCATCTGCAGGCGTGGCAGCGTAGGAGTTGCCCCCATGATCTGGCGCTCGTCGCCGATGGACGAAAATGTAGGTCACGCTTTTAGCGTGACGCCCGCTCGGCGCGGGTCCACGACCCGCGCCCCCGCCGGGTCACGGACCTGGCGGGAGCACATTGTCTGGTGGTGGTAGGCGCGCGATTCAATCGCGCGCCTACCACCACAGGAACGAGCTCTATTTCCGGAATAGAGGCCATGATCGCTGCGCTCACAACCGATAAACGAAAATGGCTCCTGTCGTTGCGGGTCTCCTGACCCGCCGTTCCGCC
>JAFGOJ010000354.1 GCA_016926575.1 Anaerolineae bacterium
GCGCTGGAGGGACTGGAAGACGGCACCGGCGTCATTCAGATGCTGGTCATGCTCCAGTAGGAGGACAGCAATGAACGTGAAGAAAAGCGTATACGTCGTCACCCTCGTCGCGCTGCTGCTCGCCCTGCTCGCGCTCGGCGGCACGGCACGGGCGGAGCCAACGGCGGTCCTCAGCCTGAGCCGGTCCGTCATCGGCGGTGGGGGCGGGCAAAACACGGGCAGTGAGCATTACCTGGGCGGCACGGTCGGGCAGGCGGTAGTGGGCCTGCGGGGAACCGCGTCACACGATCTCTGCGCGGGTTTCTGGTGCGGGCTGGGCCGGTACGAGGTCTACCTGCCGCTGGTGCTGCGAGAAATGTAGAGGAATGTGACTCTTTCCCAAAACTGACCCTTGACTCTCCCCTTACTGGAGGGTGTATAATGGGCATACTTCTGGCCAGAAGGATGACCATTACGGGAGAACGGTATGCTCAAGATTGGTGACTTCTCACGGCTGGCGCAGGTTTCGGTGAAGACACTGCGCTACTACGGCGAGCTGGGGCTGCTCGAACCGGCCTGGATCGACCGGTACACCGGCTACCGCTACTACGCGCTGGGCCAACTGCCGCAGCTCAACCGCATCCTGGCGCTGAAGGACCTGGGCTTCTCGCTGGAGCAGATCAGGCAACTGCTGCACGACGACTTGCCGGCGGCGGAGTTGCGCGGGATGATGCGGCTCAAGTACGCGGAGATCGAGCGCCTGGTGCAAGCCGAGCAGGCACGCCTGGCGCGGGTCGCCGGCCGGCTGCGGCAGATCGAGCAGGAGGGCGACCTGCCCGCCTACGACGTCGTGCTCAAGGCCGTGCCGCCACAGCGCGTGGCAGGCATCCGGGACGTCGTGCCTACCTATGAGGGCACGCAGAGCCTCTTCGACGAGCTGACCGGCCGCCTGAGCACCCACCGCATCGAGGCGGTTCCCGGCTGCCAGGGCATCGCGCTGTTCTACGACCGCGAGTACCGCGAGCGGGGCATCGACGTCGAAGCTGCCGTGCCGGTCGCCGGCACGCTCCCCACCCTGCCCCGCGTCACCGTCCACGACCTGCCCGGCTGCGAGAGCGTCGCCAGCGCCGTCCACCAGGGCCGCTACGAGACGCTGCCCGCGGCGTATCAGACCCTGATCGAGTGGGTCGAGGCGAATGGGTACACCTCCGTTGCGCCCAATCGAGACGTCTATCTGCGCGGGCCAGGGTCGAACGTGCCACCCGAGGAGTACATCACAGAGATACAGTTTCCCGTAGAGAGAAAACACCTGTCATATTTAATGGCACAGCATAAGGAGAGAGACAAGATGGAACCGAAGATCGTGACCAAGCCTGCATTCACCGTGGTTGGGATGAAGTACCACGGCAAGAACGAGAACGACGAGATCGCCCAGATGTGGGCTGAGTTCAACCCAAGAATCCCGGAGATCAAGCACCAGTCCGGGCCGGCCTACGGCGTCTGCGGCAATATGGAGGAAGATAGCTCCTTTGAGTACGTTGCCGGGATGGAGGTCAGCAGCACCGAAGGGTTGCCCGAGGGAATGACCTATTGGGACGTGCCCGAGCAGACCTACGCCGTTTTCCCCTGCACGCTGAGGACCATCCACGCGGCCTACGAGTACGCCTTCCAGACGTGGCTGCCGGGGTCGGGCTACGCGCGCGGTGAGGGGCCCGATTTCGAGCTGTACGAAGAAGAGTTCGACCCCGAAGTAGAGGATCCGAAACTCGCAATCTACGTGCCGATCAAGTAGCCAGTTATGGTAGAGACGCGCCAATGGGCGTCTACTTCGAAAACATGCCGCCTTCTTGCTCCCGCCGGATCCGTGATCCGGCGGGAGCGCGGGTCGTGGACCCGCGCCGAGCGGGCGTCACGCTTTCAGCGTGACGCGTTCCTGTGGTGGTAGGCGCGCGATTGAATCGCGCGCCTACCACCACCAGACAATACGTTCCCGTCGGGAATGACGCGCACGACCTGCTTTTGACAACAGAAGACCTCGGAGGTCTGACCGACCTCCGAGGTCTTTTCTCTTATGCTATGAAATTATAAACCGTTACTCGACCTCTCCGATCAGCTCCACAGCGTCGATCTCGTTCCATGAGCCCTCGGTCTGGTCAAAGCTCAGGCGCACGCGATTGATCGGGAAGTCGATGTCGCCTATGTAGATAGAAAAGACGCGTGGACACGTGACCTCATCGTCCGGCGGCCCTTCCCAGGTCCAGACGGTGTAGTAGTCGCCATCCTCATCGACCACCTCGACCGTCTCGAGGTAACCCGGCGAGTGGGTCTCGTAGATGTTGATTTCTTGAGGGATCACGGCAAAGGTATAGGTCAACTCCAGCCAATCGATGCCGTCCGAGGCGTCAGAGGCCCAGGCCGTGCTGATGTCGCCGCACCCGTCCGTATTTGGCGCGCCGGTGGCCTGCATAGCCGACCAACCGGGGCTGGAGTACTCGGAGCTCGCCTCCGCGTACGTTGCCCACTGCGCGTAGATCTCGCCGACGACGGCACCGCCGCCACCGCCAGCGTCACCCGCGAAATCGTCTGGGCTGAGGTCCAGTTCGGTGATGTAGAGCGTGCCGGGGATGATCTCGCCCGACATATAGCTGCCGACCCACACGTCGTACTGGCCCTCGGCGGGGTCGTCGAACTCCACCAGCGGGCTGAGAAAGTCATAGTCGTCATTACACGCCCACCCGGCGTCCGGGGTGTTGACGATCAACGTCGTGTCTTCGCCCGCTTCGCTGGGGACGAAGAAGATGCGCAAGCCGGGCGAGTCGCCGGTGAAGTAGAAGCGGAAGTCCGGCGCGCTGGTGGCGTAGCCCGTGCAGCCGCTCTCCAGATCGAGCGCCCACACGTCGATGTTGCCGCCGCTGGCCATCGGAACCTCGTAGGGGTCGGGCAAAAAGCCCGTTTCCAGCTCTTCTTCACCGAAGTTGGGATCCAGCGTATAGTCGAGCGTGCCCTCGCCGTCCACCTCTCCCGCAGATCCCTCGGTGATGTCGTCGGGTTCGAGGCCCAGCTCGGTGATGTAGAGCGTGCCGGCAACCAGCTCGTCGGAGCTGTAGCTGCCGACCCAGATGTCATACTGACCCTGGGCCGGATTGCTGAATTCGACCATAGGGTTCCAGCCGTTGTAATCGTCGTTACAGGCCCAGCTTCCCGTCGGCTCGTTGATGATGAGCGTGGTGTCCGAACTCTCGTCATCCGGGACGAAGAAGATGTTCAAGCCCGGCGAATCCCCCGACAAGAAGAGGCGGAAATCGGGCGCGCTGGTGGCGTAACCCGTGCAGCTCATGCCCAGGTCCAGCGACCAGACGTCCACACCGCCGCCGCTGACGACGGCAACCTCGTAGGGATCAGGGACGAACCCCGATGCCAACTCGGCCTCTCCAAAATTGGGGTCCAGAGTATAATCCAACCCCTCGCCAGACGACACCACAGGGGGCGTCGTCGGTTGAACCACGACCTGCGTCGGCTCGACGGGGACAGCCGTGGGCGTCTCGTCGCCCCCACCGCCGCAAGCCAACGTCGCCACGACCAACGCGGCCATTGCCAAACCAATCCACTTGATGCGTTTCATCCCTTTCTCCTTACGTTAGAAATGTAATGTGAGTAAAAAATTTCCAAAAATCAATCTTTTCTCAACAAGCCATGCCCTCCCCTGGCACATTGAAACGCGTCAAAGGGAGAACAGGGGGTTTCGCGGGCGGCAAAGCCGCCCGCGAAACCCCCCACTTCCCCCTTTTTGCGACGGGAAAGGCAACTGCGAAGCATGAGCTGAGCAGTTGAAACGCGCCCATGTTACACCGAAACGTCCCGATGAGCAAGCCCCCTATTCCACGCGCCAAACGTGCACCAGCGGCTTATCCTCGTCCGCCAGCACCTCAAAGACGTACAGCAACCCCCGTTCAGGGTCGAAACTCGCCGCCCCCAGGTGGTACTTCTGCTGCGTCGACGTGACGTTGTACAGCAGGTGGTCGACGTCCAGCGTGGCGTAAGGCTGCGGTTCGTAAGGCGACATCGCTCCCGTCGCCACCGCCGCCAGATCGGCCGGGTCATAGAAGACCATCTGCCCCACGAAGCCGGTCGACCACCAGCCCCGCCCACTGCCGTCGGGGCACTCGTCGGGGTACGGCGGTTCCCACACCGTGCCGTCGGCACAGCCGTACCAGCAATCGCCCTGCCCCTTCGTGCCCACGAAGACCACCGCCGCCCGCTCGCCCGCCGTCAACCACACCGCCCCACTCCACTCGTCCGAGTGGTGGTAGCCATCCATCGTGACCGTCTCGTCCGTGGCGACGTCGGGATAGAGCAGCAGCGGCGTGGCCAGGATCGTCGCTCCGGCGGCGGGGGGATTGCCCGCGTTCCACGGCCCGATGGCAAGGATGGACGGTCCCTGCGCGCCCTGGCCCCCGTCCCGGTAGCGGCCCGTCGCCAGTTCCATCCCCGGCACGTAAACATCCGCCCATGCCTGGGGGATGGAGAACAGGTAGTCGTTGGTGACGTAGTTGCGATACCCGCCGACGCGCCACGCACCCACCGGCCGGGGATCCGCCAGGGTCAGCTCCGCCCAGCCGTGCGTGGGGCCGGTTTCCGTCTCCTGAAGGTGCTGCCCCCAGGCGAAGTAGAGCTTGCCCGTCGTCTGCGCGCCGCGCGGCGGCAGGTACGCCAGCCCCACGCGGGGGATCTCGAAGCTGGCGAAATCGAACAGGTCGCCGCGAATGTCGGCAAAGTCCTGCAACATCACCGCCGTGTTCAAGTCGCTCACGTCCCGGCCCGGAGAGATGACCGGCACGGGGATGCTGACCTCGCCCACGTATTGGTTCCACTCGTGCCCCGTGCCGAAGAGCGAGCCGGGGAACCCGTCGTCCGGCCCGCCGGGGTCGCCGTCCGGGTAATAGGCCATCGAGCTGCCGCCCCAGGCCCAACTGAACTCGTCCGCGCCCGCCACGTCGGGCAGGCGAAATGCACCCAGGTAGAACAGGTCCTCCGGCTGGATGCGCGCCCCGGCCACCGGCGCGACCGCCGTGACGATGGGCAGGTACGCCGTGGGGGTCAGCTCCGGCGGCGGGGCGGGCGTGCCGAACTCGTCCGCACCGATGTCGGGTGCGCTGCCGATGGGCCGCAGGTCGCCGTCGACGTCGTCACTCACCTGAGCCAGCGCGCCGGCCTGGTCGATGGCCCCCGCAGCCGACGCCAACAGATGCAGATCGCCCACGCCGGGATCGGCGAACCAACTCCCGTCCGCGGTGGTGACGTTGCCCGTCACCGCCCCCGCCGCATCGTCCCGGTCGTTCCAAATCGGCATGTTGAGCAGGTTGTAGGCGAACGTGCCCGAAGAATCTTCAAACCGTGCCTCCATCCCCCAGGTGACACCGCCGTAAGGGTCGAGCAGCAGCGCCGTATTGTGCGCCACCAGCCAGTCCCGCGCGTGCACCATCTCCACCACCGAGTCGTGGGGCAGCGAAGCGTAGATGAAGTTGTTGCGCACCACCCCACCCACGTGGTCGTCGGGGCCCTCGTGACCGGAATTGCCGAACGCGATGCCCTGGAAGCAGTCGATCAGCACATTCCGTTCCACCAGCGTGCCGGTCGAACCGGACCAGAAGAGGATCGTCGGTGCGGGGACGTTCTCCGGCGTGCGGATACGCTCCCACAGATTGTCGCGCACGGTCCAGTCGTGTGCGTCGTGGGCGCTGATGCCGTTGGTGTAATCTGTGGGCGCGGTGGTGGTGTATTCGAGGTGCGAGCAAGCCAGCACCCCGCCTTCGCTCCCATCGCCCAGCGGGTTGACCTTGACCAGTTGGTAGCCGGTGTCGACGATGTGCAGGTTGTAGAGAAAGGGCCGGTCGCTGCCGTTGACCGAGATGCCGTGCTCGTCGGCGTTGCGGATGGTCAGGTCGGCCACGGTCACGTCGTCGGCGTCGATGTAGATGACGTGGGTATTGGAAAAGGTGAGCATCCCCCCGCCATCGAGGATCACGTCGTCCCGGTTGCCGGTGGCCCCGCGGATGGTGACACCGTCGCCGAGCACTTGCACGGCTCCTTGAAGGTCGTAGGTGCCCGCCGCGACGAAGATCGTCGTGCCGGGGGCGGCGCTGGCGGCCTGCTCGCGCAAGGCGGCCTCGGTGGAGACGGTCACCACGGGCGCTCCGGCCTGCGGGGGAGGCAACGGGGCGCACAGACCGTCGTCGCCCGGCCCCTGCGGTTGGATCGAGGCAACGGGCAGTGGCGCCGGCTGCGTGGGCGGAACATCCCCCGCGCCGGGCACGGTCTGTGCGCACAATCCGCCGCTGGCGAACAATACCATCAAAGCAATGAAAACAGTCCCCATAACGTGAGCTTTCAAGGCACACCTCCTTGGTTGCGCTCCATTATAGCATCGATTTTTGGATTGACCGCGCCGCAGGCGGACGGGGGAGGGGCGAGAAAATGTAGGTCACGCTTTCAGCGTGACGACATTGCTCAAGGCGGGTTCCTGTCACGCTACAAGCGTGACCTACATCTCCTGACCCGCCGTTCCGCCCGGTCAGGAGACCGGGCGGAACAAGAGAGGGTGAAGGCCGCCTGAGACGTTAACCCAGGCCCATTTGCGGAAGGGGTCCGAGGAAACCGGAAGGAAACCGCAGGTTTCCCGTTTCCCCGGCGGGGTGCAGGGGCTCCGCCCCTGCAAAGTCATGGTAACCGAGGGTCGGCGGGTTTGAAACCCGCCCTACATCGAGA
>JAFGOJ010000355.1 GCA_016926575.1 Anaerolineae bacterium
AGCGGGGAGAAGATGGGGGTTTTGCGGGCGGCGAAGCCGCCCGCAAAACCCCCATCCCCCACTTTTTGAGAAGATACCTCGGTTACGACTTTTAGTGGAGGTAAGGCTATGAAACTACACGAGTTTCAATCCAAGCGCATTTTCGCGCAATACGGCATCCCCATCCCCGATGGGGACGTAGCAACGACCCCCCAGGAAGCGCGCGCCATCGCCGAGCGCCTGGGCGGGCCGGTGGTGGTCAAATCCCAGGTGTTGGTGGGCGGACGCGGCAAGGCCGGCGGCATCAAGCTGGCCAAAGACGCCGCCGAAGCCGAAGCACGCGCCGCCGACATCCTGGCCCTGGACATCAAGGGACTCCCCGTACGCCGCGTGCTGATCGACCAGGCCGCCGACATCCGCCACGAAATCTACCTGGGCATCGTGATCGACCGCGTCGCCGAGCGCCCGGTCATGATCGCCTCGGCCGAAGGCGGCGTGGAGATCGAGGAGGTCGCCCGCACCAACCCCAACGCAATCAAGAAGCTGCACATCGACCCCTTCATCGGGATGCGCGCCTATCATACGCGCTGGTTGGCCCGCGAGATCGGGCTGGACGAAGCGCTTATGCGCAGCTTCGACCACATCGCCCGCGGCCTGTACGAGGCCTTCGTCGGCTGCGACGCCTCGCTGGCAGAGATCAACCCGCTCGTCGTCACCGGCGCGGGCACACTGCTGGCCGTGGACGGCAAGATGGTGCTCGATGACAACGGTCTCTTCCGCCACCCTGACCTGGCAGAGAAGCGCGATGTCGACGAGGAAACCCCCACCGAGCGCGCCGCGCGCGAGGCGGACCTTTCCTACGTCCAACTGGATGGCGAGATCGGCTGTATGGTCAACGGGGCAGGGCTGGCGATGGCAACGATGGACATCACCAAGCACTTCGGCGGGTCTCCGGCCAACTTCCTGGACATCGGCGGCGGGGCCAAGGCCGACCGCGTGGCGACCGCCCTGCGGCTGATCCTGGCCGATCCCAACGTCAAAGCCGTGCTGTTCAACATCTTCGGCGGCATCACACGCTGCGACGAGGTGGCGAAGGGCATCCTGGCCGCGTTGGAGGAGGTGCAGCCCAACTTGCCGATGGTGGCCCGCCTGGTGGGCACCAACGAAGCGGAAGGACGGCAGATCCTCGACGCGTCGCCGTTCGATATGATCACGGCCACGACCCTGGCGGAGGCCGCGCAGAAGGCGGTCGCGGCCGCCCGTGGCGAGTTGGAGGCGTAGACCATGGCTATTCTAGTCGATAAAAACACGCGGTTGTTGGTCCAAGGTATCACCGGGCGCGAGGGCGAATTCCACGCCACGCAGATGCTCGATTACGGCACGCAGGTCGTGGGCGGTGTGACCCCCGGCAAGGGTGGGCAGACCGCCTGCGGGGGCCGGGTGCCGGTGTTCGACACGGCCCGCGAAGCGGTGGAACAGACCGGCGCCAACGCCTCGGTCGTCTACGTCCCGGCCCGCTTCGCCGCCGACGCCATTCTGGAAGCCGCCGACGCCGGCATCGCGCTGGTCGTCTGCATCACCGAGGGCGTTCCGGTGGTCGATATGATCAAGGTGAAAGCCTACATCGACCAGAAGGGCACGCGTCTGGTCGGCCCCAACTGCCCCGGCTTGCTGACCCCCGGCGAGGCGAAGGTGGGCATTATGCCCGGGCACATCGCCGCGCCCGGCCCGGTGGGCCTGGTCTCCCGCTCCGGCACACTGACCTACGAGGTGGTCTACGCGCTGACCATCAAGGGCATCGGCCAGACGACGTGCGTGGGCATCGGCGGCGACCCGATCATCGGCACGCGCTTCATCGACGTGCTGAAGGCGTTCGAGGCGGATCCAAAGACCGAGCAGGTCGTGATGATCGGCGAGATCGGCGGCAACGACGAGGAGATCGCGGCGCAGTTCATCGCCGCGCACATGACCAAGCCGGTGGTGTCGTTCATCGCCGGGCGCACCGCGCCCCCAGGCAAGCGCATGGGCCACGCCGGCGCGATCATCCAGGGTGGTGAAGGCACCGCATCGGCCAAGATCGCCGCACTGGAGGCGGTCGGCGTGCGGGTGGCAGAGCACCCCGAGCAGATCGCCGACATGGTCGCGGCGCTACGGTAAAATTTTGTGAGGCAGGCGCGGCCTGCCTCACAAAACACGCAGGGGCGCGGCCAGCCGCGCCCCTGCTTCTATCCGATGGTTAGGCGGGGCGACCGGTTGGATCGCCCAGCGTCACTGTGCCAAGACCGTGTGCGGTTAGGGGATGACCAGCTTCTGCCCCACGCTAATCGCGTTCGGGTCCGAGATCTTATCCTTGTTGGCCTCGAAAATTTCCGACCAGCGATTGGCATCGCCGTAGACTTCCTCTGCGATCTTGCTGAGGCTGTCGCCGGCCTGCACCACGTAGGTCTTTCCCACGCGTCCGTGAGCGCCCTTGATCATCTCTTCTTGCTTTCCTGCCATTTCAATCCTCCTATTTTCAAAGCGACCCTGTGGCCTGCGGCCCAGTGTCCAGAAGCGTGATTGCTCAGCTTACGCTTCGCAGTTGTCTTTCCCGCCGCGGGAAGGGGGGCGGGCAGCGAAGCCACCCGCCAAACCCCCTGTTCTCCCTTCGACGCGCCAGGCGGGTAACTGCCAGGCGTACAGCCTGAGCAGTTACCCAGAAGCACACTATTCCTCGTCGCTCGGGAGCGTGAGTTCCTGGCCGGGGTAGATCAGGTTCGGGTCCTTGATCTTGTCCTTGTTCGCCTCGAAGATCTCCGGCCAACGGTTGGCGTTGCCCAGGACGTCCCGGGCAATCTTGCTGAGGCTGTCGCCAGACTTGACCACGTAGGTGCGCGCAGCGGCGGCGGCCTTTTCGCGCTCTTCGCGCGCCCTCTGTGCCTCTCTGGCGCGCTCCACCGCCTCCTCGCGCCTCATCCGCTCCAGCTCGGCCTTGGCCAGGGCCGCCTCTTTTTCAGCTGCTTCGGCCTTTGCCTTGGCTTCAGCAGCCTGTTTCTCGGCGATGTCGGCCCGGCTATCGGCGATTGCGGCTTTGCGGTCCGCCGTTTGTTTCTCACGTGCGATGCGGGACGTCTCGGCGCGCGCGGCCTCGGCCTCTTTCGTAGCCTCCTCTGCGGCTGCCTTCTCGTCACGCGAAGTCACTGCGTCGATGGCCTTGCCCAACAGCCCCTTCTTTTCCTTGTCTTGTTCCTGTTTGGTATCTTTACCTGCCATGTCCTTTTTTTCTCCTTACTTTATGGACTAAACTATTTCTGTACTTCGACTACCTGCGTCCGGCCAATGCCTGGAGGATGCTCTGAGCAACCAGGCTGCCGGCCGCCGACCGCGGCGACTGGGCCTGGAGCGGGTTCATCTGCCCCCCCATCACTGCCCCCATCAGGGCTTGACCGATGGCGGTTGTGCTGTCGGCACCCGACTGCTTCGCCTGCATATAGGCCATGCCGGCAGGCAGCAGGGCATTCAACACATCGCCCATATCCAATCCATCATCCTGTTGTGGGGCCGGTTGAGCCTGCGGCTGCCCGCCCCCCAACAAAGCCCCCAACAAGCCCAAAGCGCCGCCGGCCGGTGCAGGCTGCTGCTGCGGCTGCTGCGGAGGGGCGACAAGCCCCAGCACCTGCCCTAACACCGACGCACCCACCGGCGTCTGTGGGGCCTGTTGCGGCTCTGGAAGCCCTTGATCCGGGATCGTGCCCAGCAAGGTCTGCACCATCTTGACGACGTCGTCGTCTTCCAGTGCGGAGCGGTCCTGCAATTGTCCCGCCGCTTGCTGCAGGCCCCGCGCGTAATACTGGCTGGTGCCTCCCCGGCCTTCGCTTTCGAGTCTCTGGCCGGCATAGCGCAGCGCCTCCGCCGGCGGTTCGGACTGCTTACGTTGCAGGGCGTTGACAATCATGCCGAGGTTCTCGACCATGTTGTCGCCGTGATTGCCGTTGTAACCGTCCAGTTCGTTGATCTCGGTGCGATGAGCCGTCATCGATTGCAACGCGGCCCCGAACAGGTTCGCCAAGTCTGAAGTCGATCTCCCCATCACGCGCTCCTAGTACGACACGACGCGGTCCAGCGCCTTGGCCTGCTCGATCCAGTCGGCGACCATGAAAAGCGACGGCGGGCGGCGCACCAGCTTCTGGGCTTCGTTCGCTTCCAGAACCTTCTTGTGCAGATTCTCGGCGTTGCGTTTTGCCAGCTCGGGCACGGTATCCACGCCCACTCTTTCCAAGAGGTCGCTGTACTCCTCGCCCAGGCCCTTGACCCGCATCAAGTCGGCCCGGTTGACCCAGTCCAGGATGTGCTCGTGGCCGATACCGGTCTTCTCCGCCAGGTCCTTGCGGCCCTTGGCGCTCGCCCCGGCCTGCAGCAGCGATTCCACGCTACGAATGCCCGCCGCGCGTAGTTTCTCCGCATACACGGGGCCAATACCCTCAATCGTCTCCAACTTCGCCATAGTTACCTCCCTTTTCTTGAATCTGGAATACCGTTTACGTACCCACTCTATCACAGAATCGCTAAATCCGCCAGTTTCCAGACCATTGCTTCAACAGCAATCGCGTCGTCTGGCAGAGATCGCTATCCACACTCAACCAGGTGGCTATTTCCTCGCGCCCCGGATGTATCCCATCCCAGCGTCTGTTTTGGACGACAAAGGGTTCGACATTGGAACACTCCCACGAAAAGCAACCGGGAATCTGGTCTGGAGAATTTCAGTATAGTGCAATCTACGGGGGAAGTCAAATGAAGGCACTTGATTTGAACACAAAATGTATTCTGCCAATATTCGATTTGTCTATTGACAACATACACCTAGAGTGTTATACTAGCGCTGCGGAAACGCACAAGCGCTACCCTTCACAAACAATTAAGGAGTTTAGAAAACGTGGAACGAGCTGACATCGTGGTCGTGGGCGGAAGCGCAGCCGGCTTGACCGCTGCCATCACCGCGCGACGACACTACCCAGACAAAAGTATCCTTATAGTACGCCAGGAAGACCAGGTGTTGATTCCCTGCGGCATTCCCTACATCTTCGGCACACTAGGCAGCCCGCAGAAGAATCTCATCTCCGACGCCGCACTCGAAAAGAACGGCATCGGCCTTCTCGTCACCGAGGCCACCGCGCTCGACCGGGAGACAAAGACCCTCCACACACAGGCCGGAGATGTGACCTACGAGCGGCTCATCCTGGCCACCGGTTCGCGGCCGGCCATGCCCCCGGTCCCCGGTTTCCAGAACGCGGGTGTATTCGCCATCGTCAAGGAGGTCGGTTACTTGAGCGATCTCCAAAACTGGCTCGAAGATGCCAAAGACGTCGTCGTCATCGGCGGGGGCTTCATCGGCATCGAGTTCGGGGACGAGATCAACAAGCTGGGCGGGAAAACCGTCTCCATTGTCGAGATGCAGCCGCACTGCCTGATGCTGGCATACGACGAAGAGTTCTGTATCGCAATGGAAGAGGTGCTCGAAAAGCGCGGGGTGCACATCTTCACCTCCGCCAAGGTAAAAGAGATCACCGGCAATGGGCGGGTGGAGCACGTCGTCCTGGCCGATGGCACCGCGATCAAGGCCGATACCGTCATCGTGGGCGTCGGCGCTGTGGCCAATGTCGATCTGGCCAAGCAGGCCGGGTTGCGCATCGGGCTGAGCGGTTCCATCGCGGTCGATCGGACGATGCGGACGTCTGACGAGGCCATCTACGCTTGCGGGGACTGCGTGGAGAAGATTTCGTTCTTCGGTGGGCGGCCCTCGCCGCTCAAACTGGCATCGATCGCCACCCTGGAGGCGCGCATCGCCGGCGCCAACCTCTTCGGCATCAAGCGCGAAAA
>JAFGOJ010000356.1 GCA_016926575.1 Anaerolineae bacterium
ACAGCCGAACCCGCGGCGGGCTGTTCCTGAGCGGCCGCTTCCGCCAGCAATGCCTCCAGCGGCTCTCCGGCCTTCAAGCGCGCAGACCGGGCCAGGGTGCCATTCTTTTTGAACATCCGGATAATCGAATCGGTTGGCTGAGCGCCTACGCTCAACCAATACAGGGCGCGCCCCTCGTCGTATTCGACGGTCGCCGGTTCGGTGCGCGGGTTGTAGAACCCGATGCTTTCGATGAACCGTCCGTCTCGCGGTGCCTGTGAATCGGCCACAACGATGCGATAGCTGGGTTGCTTCTTAGCGCCTACCCGGCGCAGTCTGATTTTAACCATATTCCTCCTGTTGTTGTCGTTTGTGTGGTTGACGTTCTAACCAAACATTCTAAAAAGGCCCTTGCCATGGCCCTTTTGTTGCCCCATTTGCTTCATGACCTTCTGCATTTGACGGTACTGGCCGAGCAGCGTGTTGATTTCTTGAACCGTCGTTCCGCTGCCGTGGGCGATACGGCGCTTGCGGCTGCCGTTGAGAATGCGCGGGTTGCGCCGTTCCTGAAGGGTCATCGAAAGGATGATAGCCTCCGTGCGTTTCATCTGCTTTTCGGCCTGCCCAGGGGCCAGATTGGCGGTGAGTCGCCCCATCCCCGGCACCATACCCATAATCTCGGTCAGCGACCCCATCTCGCGGATCTGCTGCATCTGCTCCAGGAAGTCCTCCAGGTTGAACTCAGCGCGGCGGAACTTCTCTTCCATCCGCTGTGCCTGTTCCTGGTCGAATGAGGTTTCCAGCCGCTCGATCAGGGTGAGCATATCGCCCATACCCAGGATGCGGGAGGCCATACGGTCGGGATGGAAGACCTCCAGCGCGTCGGCCTTCTCTCCGGTGCCAAGGAACTTGATCGGCACGCCCGTCACCGCGCGCATACTGATCGCTGCGCCACCACGCGCGTCGCCGTCGATCTTGGTCAGGATCAACCCGGTCAGCTTCAGGCTGTCGTGGAAGCCCTGGGCGATGTTGACCGCTTCCTGGCCCGTCATCGAATCGGCCACCAATAGGGTTTCGACCGGGCTCACCTTCTTGACGATGGCTTGGAGCTCAGTCATCATGTCCGCGTCGATCTGGAGCCGGCCTGCGGTGTCCAGAACGACCACGTCGTACCCTTCGCGGCGGGCATACTTGAGCGCATTGGCGCAGATATTGGGGGGCGTTTCTTTGACCCCCTCGCTGTAGACGGCCAGGTCCATCTGCCGCCCCAGCACCTCCAACTGCGTCACGGCCGCCGGGCGGTACGTGTCTGCGGCGACCATCAACGGCAGGCGGCCGCCGCCCTTCAAGTGCCGGCTCAGCTTGGCGACCGTGGTGGTTTTGCCGGAACCCTGCAAGCCCACAACCATCACCACGTAGGGTGCGGGACCTTTCAGTTCCAGGCGGCCCGGTTCGCCCAGCGTCTTGACCAGTTCCTCGTGGACGATCTTGACGACCTGCTGAGAGGGACTGAGGGCTTTGGAGACCTCGATGCCGACGGCACGTTCGCGCACGCGCTCGGTGAAGTCTTTGACCACTTTGTAATGTACGTCTGCCTCCAGCAACGCCAAACGAATCTCCCGCAGCACCTCTTTGACGTCTGCCTCGCGCAGTACGCCTCGCTTGCGCAAGGTATCGAAAACGTTCTGAAGACGCTGCGTCAGATTCTCGAACATACGTGTATTGGCCGGAGCAGATTCACTCTTGGCGGCATTATAATGTAGTAATAGGGTTTCGTCAAGTTGAAACGGGGCCGGTCCCGGAGGCCCAGCAGGCCCCCGAGACCGGGTTTCGATTATCCATTGCGCTTCAGTTTGCCGGTGCGCTTGGCGTACCGCTCGCCGAGGCGGAAGATCCACAGTCCCAGCGGGATGGCGGCAGCGCCCGCGATGAACAGCGGCCACAGGTACGGCCACAGGCTGCGGGTGGGTACGCCCTCCAGGATCGTCGCGCGCATGCCTTCCAAGACGAACGTCGCCGGCGAGACCCGCGCCAGAGGCTGCATCCAGTTCGGCAGCACCTCGATGGGGTAGTAGACCCCCGAGATGAGCAGGAAGATCGCCTGGATCACATTGGTCATCTGCGCGCCGCGCTCCGGGAAGAGCAGCGGCAGCACCGACGCCACGATCCCCAACCCGATGAACGAGACGCTGCCCGCCAGCAACATCACCATCGCCCCCAACAAGTTGGCCTGCGACAGGTCCAGGTGGAAGAAGAGCGCCACGACCAGCAGGATGGCGATGGTGAAGATCAAGCTGTAGAGCACCGCGAAGACCGTCTGGCCCATCATCTGCGTGAAGCGGGTGACCGGGGCCATGAACGTGTACTCGATGGTGTCTTCCCAACGCTCCCAGGCGATCATCTCGCTGATGTTGTCGAAGACGATGGCCAGGAAGCGCCAGACCATCGTGCCGATCAGCAGGTACATGATCAGATAATCCGTATCGATCTGCGCGCCGGAGATCGCCTCCATCCCTGCGCCGATGTAGGTGATGGAGAGGGTCGACGCGATGGAGTAGG
Organism: Anaerolineae bacterium; assembly: GCA_016926575.1. Lineage (GTDB taxonomy): Bacteria > Chloroflexota > Anaerolineae > B4-G1 > DUEL01 > JAFGOJ01. Next base: position 2,539 of record JAFGOJ010000356.1, read on the forward strand.
CCAGCCAGACGAACTCCCAGCCCCAGTACCGGCGCACCAGATTGAAGTTTCGTTCCACGAACGCGTACGACGCGCGAATTTCTTTGACTAATTGAGCCATCATTTTCCCCCTTTATGCGACCAACTCTTCTTCCTCTTCTTCTTTCTTCAGTGCCTTGCCGGTCAGCTCCATGAACACGTCTTCCAGAGTGACCTCGTGACCGTTGGTACGCGCCACGCGGGCCTTCAGGCCGGCCGGTGTGTCGAGCGCCACGATCTTCCCGTCGTCCAGGATGGCCACCTGGTCGCACAGCGCGTCGGCCTCCTGCATATCGTGCGTGGTCAGCAGGATGGTGGCGTCGTGGTTGTCGCGCAGGTCTTCCACGAACGTCTGCACCTCGCGCTTGGAGCGCGGGTCGAGGCCCGTCGTCGGCTCGTCCAGCAGCAGCAGGACCGGCTGGGTGAGGAAGGCGCGCGCGATGGCGACCTTCTGCTGCATGCCGCGGCTCATCTCCTCCATTGGGCGGAAGGCGTCTTCTTTCTTCAGCCCCAAGCGGGTCAAGATTTCGATCACCTGCTTACGGGCGTCCCGTGCGCCGACGCCGTACAGCCGTGCCCCGTAGAGCAGGTTCTCCATCGGCGTCAGCTTCTTGAAGAAGGACGCCTCCACCGAAACCCGGTTGATCAGCCGCTTGACCGCCATCTCGTCCTTGAGCACATCGTATCCGAAGATGGAGATGTGGCCCTGGTCGGGGAGGAGCAGGGTGGAGATGCAGCGCACCAGCGTCGACTTGCCGGAGCCGTTGGGCCCCAACACGCCGAAGACCTCGCCGCGGCGGATGCGGAAACTGACGTCGTCCACCGCCACGACGGGTTTGCGGCCGCCGCCATTGCCGTTGCGCTTCCACGGCCAGCGGATGCCCTCGCTCTTGGCGAATTGCTTGGTGACATTCGAAACGTCCAACGCGATGTCTTGATCAGGATACATAATGTGACCTCCAGGGGTTTCCCCAATTTTATTGGCGACGCTCGATCCTTCTAAGGTGATGTAGTTATGCGAATACATGGTTGACACCTCCAGGGGCATTCCCCTTGAATACGATGAGACTGATAATGAAAATGCCAGGCCGTGGATCTACCCACGGCCTGGCAGGGAAACGCAACGCAACAAAAAAGCCGTGGGCGTCGGAGGGCGCTCACGGCTCGATGTGACTTAGGTTACGTCACCGGGCACGAGGCGCACTGCGACAAGGCAGCAGACCGACCATACCGGCGGCCGGGGATCGGTAGCAGCCCATCTTGATGAAAAACGCAGCGCCCATTCGTACCTCCTTAAAGTTTGGAATAATGACATTATAAACGATAGGGAAAATTTGTCAAGCTCTACTTTTCGCCAGGGTGTGATTCAGTTTGGGGGTAGATTTTACCTCGGATGTCATCTGAGGAAGGCGGGAATCCAAAAACCGCCCTGGATGCCCGCTTGCGCGGGCATGACGGTACTTGGGCACAGGCCACGGCCAAGGCAAACGTTCTGTTCCGAAAATAGACCGTCTCGATGTAGGGCGGGTTTCTTACCCGCCGACCAGCGGTTACCAGGACTTTGCAGGGGCTCCGCCCC
>JAFGOJ010000357.1 GCA_016926575.1 Anaerolineae bacterium
GACGTGCCCGGTATTGGCCCTTCCACGTTCGAAGAAATACAGAGCGTCATCGCGATCGATTGAGCGCGCCCCCCCCTGCCGACCCGCAATTTCTCTTTGAGGCGCATTTGTGCTACAATAGTGCCGAGGAGTTGGTCGATTATCGTAGTGATTCTGCACCTTTCTATGACGAAGCAAGGAGAAAGCACGTTGGCAGACCAAATGACCGAACTCGCCAAGAACGGACGCTGGGATACGTACAAGCAGACCGTCAAGTCCAGGTGGGAACAACATATAGAACACTACCAGGCACAAGCCGCGAATCCCTCGCTGGACCTGGAGGTCGATGTGCTCTTGATGGCGGCAAACAGGTTGCCGATCGAGCTATGGATAGAGCCCGATCTCTGGCAGGCGGCACAAGACAAGGCAGGCGATAGCCGTTGGCTGAAAGCAACCATCAGAGAGCTGTTGAAGCTGTGGGTGGCGGGCGACGTCGACCCCTGGCCCCAAGGCTGACGCCTCTCCGTCCGGCCGCATGCGCTTTCAAGGCTGTGCCTTGCGATGATACGTGCCTGTTGACTTTTCCCCCTCTCTCAGTAGAATGAAACGATTGAACTATTCCAACGAAGCGGAGGAGTAAACGTGCGCCATCATGTCTTGATTGTCGACCCCAACGAAGCTTTTGCAACCATGTTGCGCCAAAGCTTGCAAGAAACCGGAACATACAACGCTTCCGTAGTCGATAGCGGACGGAAGGCCCTGCGGGCCATCGCATCCGATGATTTCGACATGGTCATCGTAGATTTGGGCCTCGACGACGTCGATGGCTCGCTGCTGGTGCGCAGGCTGCGCGAGGATTACCCGCGCATGCGACTGATGGTCATTCCTCTGTTCGGACAAGACCCACCTGAAGAAATATCCAGCCTGGACATTCAAGGCATCCTCCCCAAGCCCTTCTTCCTGCCTGAACTGCCCAATTTGATTAGCGATGCAATGGCGAAACCGGTCGGGCCGCAGGAACCTCCCGCCGAGGAACTCCCCCCAGCACCGAAGAACACAGATGAGGGCACCGACGCAGCCGCAAACGGCCCGTTTCCCTGGGACATCGACCTGTCCTCGGACGATGCGCAAGAAGCACCCCCCGCAGCACCTGAGAAACCCGCCCCCAAACCTGAACCCGCCGCAGAGCCGGCGGCACAACCCGTCGCCGAAACGCCCGCCCCAGACACATCCTCCCCCCTGCCCGACCGCATCGCCAAGGAGCTTACCTTCTTGACGCGCCAGATGACCCGCCTGCTCCAAGAGGTCAGCGCCGAGGCTGCCATCCTGGTCAACGGGAACCACCTCGTCGCCCAGGTCAGCCGCCTGCCGAAGGAAGAAGTAGACGCCCTGGCGACCGTCATCCAGGAATCGTGGCAGACGTCCGCCCGGGTAGCCAAGATTTTGGGGAAAGAGCAACTGCGTTTCGAACAGAGCATCGAAGGCGACGAACACCTTCTCTATTCCCTCGCCCTCTCGAAGGACCTGATCCTCTCCGTCGTCGTCGAAGGACGCGTGGCCCTGGGGATCATCCGACACCGCTCCAAAGAAGTCGCCGAAGCCATCCGCAAACGCTTGGGAATCGTGGGATAGGCGCTTTGGAGCGCCAGCCAATTTGGCAAAAAAACGATGACATCTAAAAAACTTATCCTTGTGGATGGCCACGCGCTGGCGTATCGTTCCTTTTTCGCGTTGCCGCTGGAAAGTTTCTCGGCACGCGACGGCGAACCGACCAACGCTGTCTACGGCTTCACCGCCACCCTGTTGAACATCCTCCAGGAACACGCACCCGATTACGTCGCCGTCTGCTTCGACGCGGGCCTCTCGGGCCGTGACGCTCTCTACCCCGACTACAAAGGCCACCGCGAGCGTATGCCCGACGAAATGCGCGCCCAAATGGACCGCATCCGCGCGGTCGTCGACGCCTTCGACATCCCCATCTACACATTGCCCGGCTTCGAGGCCGACGACCTGATGGGGACGCTGGCCCGGCAGGCCACCGCCGCCGGGGTGCACACCCTCATCGTCACCGGTGACCGCGACCTGCTCCAACTCGTCAGCGACGACGTCCACGTCTACCTCTCCGGCCATCGCTTCTCCGAGGGCAAAATTTACGACCCGCCGGCCGTCAGAGCGCGCTTCGGCGGGCTCGACCCGGCCACGCTGCGCGACTATAAGGCGCTGACCGGCGACACGTCCGACAACATCCCCGGCGTGCGCGGCATCGGCGATAAGACCGCCACCCAACTGCTCACGTCCTACGCCTCCCTGGAAGCCATCTACGCCCACCTCGACGACATCACCTCAACCCGCTTCCGCAATGCCCTGGAAGCCGGGCGTGATGCCGCCTTCCTCAGCCAACACCTGGTCACCATTCAGACCGATCTGCCCGCGACGTTGAACCTGGCCGACTGCGCCGTCCGCCAGTATGATCGCGACAAGCTGGTGGCGCTGTTCCGCGAGTTGGAGTTCCGCACGCTGATCGACCGCCTGCCCCAACGCGACACGCCGACGCGCCAGCTCAGCCTCTTCGATCCCGCCCCCGCCGACGCACCCGCCCGCCCCTCGCCCACCACACACCACGTCGTCACCCAGGCAGAGCAACTGGCCAGCCTCGCGGCGCAGCTCGCACATGCCGCCGCGCTCACGTTCGACACGGAAACCACGTCGACCGACGCAATGCAAGCCGACCTGGTCGGGCTGGCGCTCACGGACCGCGAGGGCGCAGGGTGGTACATCCCCGTCGGCCACCGCGCGGGCCGGCAACTGCCGCTGGCGGCCGTGCTGGACGCGATACAGCCGCTGCTGGAAGACCCCGCGCTGCCCAAACAGGCCCACAACGCCAAGTACGACGTCGAGGTGCTGGCGCGCTACGGCGTCCAGGTGCGCAACGTCGCCTTCGATACGATGGTCGCCGAGTGGCTGACCGATCCCGGCAGCCACAACCTGGGCCTGAAGAACCTGGCCTTCGTGCGCCTGGGCATCGAGATGACGCCGATCCAGGACCTGATCGGTTCCGGGCGCAGCCAGATCACGATGGCCGAGGTAGAGATCGAACGCGCGGCCGCCTACGCGGCGATGGACGTGGACATGACCCACCGGCTGGCGCGCGTCCTGACGGCCGAGCTGCGCGAAAAGGGCCATTGGAACCTGTTCGAAGAGCTGGAGATGCCCCTGCTGCCCGTGCTGACGTCCATGGAAACGACCGGAGTGACGTTGGACACCGCCTTCCTGGCCGAGATGTCTCAGGAGCTCGGCCGGCGGCTGGTCGACCTGGAAGAAGAGATCGCCCGCATGGTGGGCTACCCAATCAACGTCAACTCCAGCCAACAGTTGGCGCAGGCCCTGTTCGAGACCCTCGGGCTGCCCACGCAGGGAGTCAGCCGCACCTCGACGGGACGCTATTCCGTCGCCGCCGGGGTGCTGGAGAGCCTGGAAGGCGCGCACCCGATCATCGCGTTGATTCTCGAACAGCGCGAGCTGGCGAAGTTGAAATCGACCTACGTGGACGCGCTGCCCGGGCTGGTCAACCCAGACACGGGCCGCCTGCACACGTCGTACAACCAAACCGGGACCGTGACCGGGCGCGTCTCTTCCAGCACGCCCAACTTGCAGAACATCCCTGTGCGCACGCCGTTGGGACGGCGGGTGCGGCGGGCGTTCGTCGCGCCGTCGGGGTCGCTGCTGCTGGCCGCCGACTATTCTCAGGTCGAACTGCGCGTGCTGGCGCACATCTCCGGCGATGCGGGGCTACTCGCGGCCTTCCGGCGCGGGGAGGACGTCCACACCACCACCGCCGCCGCGATCTACGACGTGCCGCTGGACGCGGTCACCCCCGACCAACGCCGCTTCGCCAAGGCGGTCAACTTCGGCCTGGTCTACGGGATGAGCGCCTACAGCCTGTCGCGCTCGGCCAATCTGACCCTGGCCGAGGCGGAGAATTTCGTGGCCCAGTATTTCGGGCGCTTCCCCAAGGTGCGCGAGTACCTGGACGGCACCATCCTCCAGGCCAGGAACACAGGGTACGTGGAGACGTTACTGGGGCGGCGGCGCTATTTCCCGGTGTTCAAGAGCACCGCGCCCGGGCAAGATCAGGCCCGCCGGCGCGCGGAACGGGAGGCGGTCAATACGCCGATCCAGGGCTCGGCCGCCGACATCATCAACCTGGCGATGCTCAACCTCTACCGGGCGATCTGGGAGCGCGGCCTGGCCGCCCGCATGATCCTCCAGGTGCACGACGAACTGATTTTGGAAGTGCCGCAGGCGGAGTGCGAGGTCGTGTCGGCCCTGGTGCGCGAGGTAATGGAGGGGGCCTACCCACTCGATGCACCGCTAAAGGTCGATTTGAAGGCAGGCGACAACTGGGACGAGATGGTTTCCCTGTAAAGAAAAGGATGAAAGCATGAAAGCGAGCGAATTGGCGGCTATGATCGACCACACGCTGCTCAAGCCCGACGCGACGCGGGCGCAGGTCGAGCAGTTGTGCCAGGAGGCGCGCGCGTATCGATTCGCCTCGGTGTGCGTCAATCCAGTGCACGTGAAGCTGTGCGCGCAGGCGTTGGCAGGCAGCGGCGTCCCAGTCTGCACCGTCGTGGGATTCCCGCTCGGCGCAAATACCACCGAGGTGAAGGTGGCCGAGACGCTGCGCGCTGTATGGGAGGGGGCCATGGAGGCGGACATGGTGATCGACGTCGGGGCGCTCAAATCGGGCGATGCCGACGCGGTGAGAGAGGACGTCGCCGCGGTGGCGCGCGCCTGCCATGCCCACGGGGCCATCCTCAAGGTCATCATCGAGGCGGCGCTGCTGACCGACGCGGAGAAGGAGAGCGCATGCCGGTTGGCCCAGGCGGCCGGGGCGGACTTCGTCAAGACCTCGACGGGCTTTGGACCGGGCGGCGCGACGGCCGCGGACGTCGCGCTGATGCGGCGTGTGGTCGGCCCAGAGATGGGGGTCAAGGCGGCCGGCGGCATCCGCACCTACGACGACGCGCTCACCATGATCGCCGCGGGCGCAACCCGCATCGGGGCCAGCAGCAGCGTCAAGATTGTGGAAGGTGCCGCGGGCTGAGGAGCACCCTGTTTGCTCCCCTTCAGAACTGTACTATAATCTCAAAGTAGAGGTTATGATCGCTACGCTCACAACCGATGGACGGAAATGTAGGTCACGCTTTCAGTGACGCCCGCTCGGCGCGGGTCGCGGACCCGGCGGGAGCAAGAGGGGCCGCCTGAGGCGTTAACCCAGGCCCATTTGCGGAAGGGGTCCGGGGAAACCGGAAGGTAAACC
>JAFGOJ010000358.1 GCA_016926575.1 Anaerolineae bacterium
AAAGCCCCTATTTTCGGAACAGGGTGAAAAAAACAATGAAACAGCCGGTTCTCTTTCGCCGCGAGGATACGCTCAGCTACGAAGCCGCCATGTACTGGAAGGACATCCTGTACCGCACCGTCAAGATCGGCACCGAGGTCGAGTTCGCGCTGCCCAAGGGCGCACGCAAGTCGGAATTCCAACCGCCGCTGGTGGAGTACCTCAAACCGTCGCGCGACTTGACCAATCTGGGCCAATACGGCGTCTACGACATCGTCACCGAGCACTGCGGCATCGAGATTCAGGTCATCGGGCGGCAGCCCTACTACCCCGCGCTGATCGACCAGTACCGCTCCATCCTGAACCCCCTGCTCGATCGCGAGGTGCGCGCCCGCTACACGTGCGGCCTGCACTATCACGCTCTCGCCATCGGCCTGAGCGAGCCGATGCCGGAGATCATCCTGGCCAACATCTGGAACCTCACCCGCCGCTACGCCCCCTACCTGCGCTTCATCACCAGCGCCGGTGAGAATCTCGATGCGATGACGCGCCGCCGCAACCACTGCAGCCACCTCGAGATGATCCGCCACACGCCCGGCCTGCTGTCGATGCAGAAAATCCAGCAAATTCTGCGCGAGAGTTACACGGTCCCCGAGCACCAGAACTTCCTCAACCTGGAACACGTCACGTTCACCGAAGACGGCGCGGTGCGCGACTTTCACCTCGAGTTCCGCTTCGCCGATGCCGACCTGGCCCCCACCTCCGTCGTCGCCAAGACCTTCCTCTTCCTGGCGATGATCCTCAAGGCCGTCGAAATGAGCCAGCACGGCGTCATCCACGTGGGGCGCATCCACGAGTGGCGGCGCAAGATCGAACTGCTCGACATGCTGAGCAACAACAACGGCACCCTCGCCAGCAGCGATACGTCCAAAGTCACCCCTGAAGTGATCGAAGAACTGCGCGCCGGCTGCCGCGAGATGCTGGAACTGCTCAAGCCGCTCTTCGGGCGCTTCGCCCGCGTCGCGTTCGAGAGCAGCGACGACCACCCCGCCTTCGAGGTGCTGAGCCTGCTCGCCGAAACCCCCCTCTCCCTCATGCGCGCCAGCGGCCGCGATTGGAAAGAGATCGAAAATATATTGAGCGAACGCGCTGCAACCACGTCCCAGACGTGGGACCAGAGCGACCGGCGGCTGATTCGAGCCATCGAATTGGCCGAACTGACCGGCTATACCGAACCGCAAGCATGGATGTGGGAAGCAGCCCGCGAGCTGTATCTCACCCCGCAGGAATTGGAAAAACGCCTGGAACGGCTGGATAAATGGCGCGGGGTCAAATGGGACACCGGTTTGGGAACGATGATATTTCTAGGATGATATGTGCGGATTGACAGGCGTGTTGCTCTACCCCACTCAACGCTCGCCCGAGGAGTGGGCCGGTATCAAAGAAATCGCCATAGCGAACCTCACGTTCAACGAGGTCCGCGGCCGCGAGGCGTCCGGCATGACAGTGATCCAGCAAGACGGAACCTGCCACCTCTTCAAGCAGCCCGTGCCGGCGACCGACCTGGTGACGATGGATGGGTTTCACGAGGTCATGGCGAACGTCGGCCCGCACACGACCTGTATTTTGGGCCACACCCGCGCGCCGACGAAGGGCACGCGCTGGAACAACGCCAACAACCACCCCCTGCACGCCGGCCATGTGGTCGGCATCCACAACGGCACGATCGACAACGACGACGCGCTCTTCGAAGAATTGCAGATCCCGCGCATCGGTGAAGTCGACAGCGAGATCATCTTCCAGCTCCAAAACCAGATCGACCCGCGCTACACCAACGGCCGGTACGCCGCAGAGATGCAGCACCGCTCCAGGATATTGGATGGCTCCTTCGCCACCCTCTCGGTGGACCTGCGCGAGCCGACCTCGCTCCTGGTACTGAAACACCTGCGCCCCCTGTGCGTCCATTACGACGAGACCTGGCGGGCGCTCTTCTTCTCGTCCCGCTACGTCTTCCTGCGCAAGTCGTTTGGCCGGTCCGTCATCACCGAGGCCCTGGACAGCGGTTACGGGTACATCTTCGACGCGCGCCACCTGCCCACGTCGGGCAATCAACCGCTCCTCTCATTTGAAATCGAGGACATCAGTGAGCGAAATAGCACGCCGCCCACCTTCACCCGAGTTGCGTACAATCGATAAACTCCGCGCCGTCTTGAACGACATGGTCGCCGCCGGAGAGTTCGAGGCTGCCGTGCTGATGTCTGCCGACAGCTTGCCCATCGCCGCCTGCCCCCCTGAGCAGCCGGGGGACCAGCTCGGTATGTTGGTCTCTTTTCTGCGCCGGGTGTGCATCGAAGCCGAAAAACAGGTGGACCTGGCGCAGATCGAAGAAGTCACCATGAGGGATGCCTCACACACCCAACTGGTCTACCGGCGCTTGCGCCCCGACGCCCACTCGCCCACCCTGACCGTCGTCGTTCCGGCCGGACGGCCTTACCGCCGCGCCATGAACCGCGCACTCAGGCGCTTGAAACGATGGGTGGACTGACCATGGCTCAAGCTACCCCTCAAGAAACCGTGCTGGTGGTCGAAGACGACGCGGGCATCCGAGAATTCCTGCGCGACGCGGTGCTCAAACCGGCCGGCTACAACGTCATCACGGCCTGCAATGGATTGGAGGGGCTGGAGCGCGCGCTGCACGAAAAACCAGACGTGATCCTGCTCGATCTGATGCTGCCGCACCTCAACGGCCTGGACGTGCTGAGCGCGTTGCGCGCCCAACGCCTCGACATCCCCACCATCATCCTCACCGCACACAGCTCCGAGCAAGAGATTCTGCGCGCCTTTCGTCTGGGCGCGCGCGATTACCTGCGCAAACCCTTCCACATGGGCGAGGTCGAAGAGGCCATCGCCAACGCGTTGGCCGCGGAACGCTTGCGGCGCGAGAAAGAGAACCTGACCCAGGCCCTGGCCCAGGCCAACCAGCGCCTCAAACGCCAGGTCTACAACTGGATAGCGCTCAACAAGATCGCGCAGGCCATCACGTCGACGCTGGAAGAGTCGCGCGTCTTCGAGCTGGTGATGGAGAGCGTCAACCGCATCCTGCAAGTGGAGGCCGGCTCGCTCCTGCTGGTGGACCGGGAGACGGGCGACCTGGAGTTCAAGGTGACCCTGCACGGCGACGCGGCCCGCTTCTCCGACATCCGCCTCAAGCGCGGCCAGGGCATCGCCGGATGGGTCGCCGAGCACGGCAACCCGGTCTTGATCACCGACGTGACATCCGACTCACGCTTCTATGCCCAGGTGGACCAGTACACCGGGTTCCAGACCAAGTCGATTCTGTGTGTGCCGCTGAAGGCCAAGAACGAAGTCATCGGCGTGCTGGAGCTGATCAACAAGCGCAGCACGGCACCCACCGCCTCGTTCACCAAAGGGGACCTGGAGATGTTGACGATGCTGGCCTCGTGGGTGGCCGTCGCGGTGGAGAATGCGCGCCTGAACCGGATCACCCAGGAGATGGCCGCTTCGAAGGCCCTCAAGCAGACGGTGATCGCGTTGGCGCACCACGTCAACAACCGCCTCACGGCCCTTTCGTTGGACGTCGACACCCTGGAGCGCGACGTACCCGTCCAATACGACGAGGTGAGCAATTTCGTCGCCACCGCGCGCCGGTCGATCCAGGAAATATCCGCCGTGGTCAAGGCGCTGGATCAACTGGAAGAGATTCGCACTGTGACTTACGTCGGCGATACGGAGATGATCGACATCAAAGAGGCTCTGGAAGCCCAACTGCGCATCATCGAAGGAAAGTAG
>JAFGOJ010000359.1 GCA_016926575.1 Anaerolineae bacterium
CCGGCGGGGTGCAGGGGCGGAGCCCCTGCAAAGCCCCTATTTTCGGAATAGCGCACGGATGGATGCCCGCTTTCGCGGGCATGACGAACGGATGAGCGGCTATTTTCGAAGTAGTGTATAATAAACGCCAGGAGGTATTTTATGTCCGCTATCGACGCCCACTTCTTGCCCTATCTGACCTCGGAACAGATTGCCGACCTGCCGCACCGCGAGCACGGCGTGGTGATTCTGCCCATCGCGTCGACCGAGCAGCACGGCCCGCACCTGCCGGTCTACACAGACACCCTCATCCTTCACGAGGTGCTCGAACGCACGCTGGCGCACTTGCCCGCCGACTTCCCGGCCTGGGTCCTGCCCACGCTGGCCTACGGCAAGAGCAACGAGCACGCCGGATTCCCCGGCACGCTGACCCTGACCTCCGAGACGTTGATCCGCGTTCTCAAGGACATCGGCGACAGCGCGACCCACAGCGGCTTTCGCCGCCTGGCCATCTTGAACACCCACGGCGGCAACACCGAGATCGTCGACTTCGTGATTCGGGACATCCGCCAGCAGACCGGGATGCTGGTCTTCGCCCTCCACCTGTACCTGCGCATCGCATTGCCCTCCGCAGGGCTGACAGACGCCGAACGCACGTACGGCATCCACGCAGGGGACGTCGAGACGTCGATCCTCCTCCGCTGCCGCCCCGACCTGGTGCGCACAGAGCGCGCCCCATCGAGCATCCCCACCCAACTGCAACAGATGCACTACCCGCCGTTCATGGGGCCGCTGACTTTCGCCTGGTTGATGCGGGACCTCTCGGCGACGGGCGTGCTGGGCGACGCAACGCAGGCCACGCCGGAAAAGGGCGAGCGTTTCTTGAACGATGCCGCGCTCCAAACCGCCGACTTGCTGCGCGCCATCGTGACGTTCCACTTCGCCGACGACGTTTGATCCGCGTCCAACGTTCTGAAGGGACGTTCGTCATCGATAACCCATGTCATATATCACTTCACACGGCAAGCTTTTTTTACTATTATTAAGACACGAGGTGGACAGGGCTGAGTCCTTGTTTCAAGGACAACATTCATGCCCAATCGCGCCTCTCCTCCTTTCCTTGGCTGACGGTTCCCCAGGCGCCCCCCTGGGGAACCGCCATTTATAGGCAGGATCACCCTATGCCCTTAATCGCTCACCCGATCCAAATCCCGGCTTTCGAAGGCCCGCTCGATCTCTTGCTCCAGTTGATCGAGCAGGAGGAGCTGGACATCACCGCCATTTCGCTGGTCCAGGTAACCGATCAATACCTGGAGATCATCGAGCAGATGGGCCGCCGCACGATGGGCGACTTGACCGCGTTTCTGGTCGTGGCGGCAAAGTTGGTGCTGATCAAAAGCCGCGCCCTGCTCCCCCGCCCCCCCGCTGCCGAACCGCCCGAAGAAGACGTGGCATTGGACCTGATCCGCCAACTGGAAGCCTACCGCCGCTACAAACGGGCCGCTCAAGAGCTGGCCCTGCGCGAGCGCGAAGGGCTGCGCGCGTATCTCAGAATGGCCCCCATCCCCACCCCCGAGCCCACCTTCGACCTGTCGGACGTGACGCTGCGCGGACTGGTCGTCGCGGCGCACGAAGTGATGCACATCCTTCCGGACGAAGAGGTCGTACGCCCTGCCATCGTCACCGTGAACGAGCAGATCGAACGCATCCACACCCGCCTGGTGCAACGAAAGCAGATCGAGTTCCATGAGGTGCTGCGCGAAGCGGCCAGCAAGGTCGAAGTGATCGTCACGCTGCTGGCCGTGCTCCAAATGCTGAAGCAAAATCTCGTCGTCGTGTGGCAAGACGAACTGTTCGGACCGATCTTTATCGCCGAGAAGACGCCTGAGCCAGAAGGCGATGCACCCCCATCGCCGTAGCCGCCCCCACCGCGTCGATGAGCACGTCCCATACCGCCGGGTTCCGCCCCGGCACGTAGGCCTGGTGCGCTTCGTCGCTCATCGCGTAGACGACCGCCAGAGCGAAACTCCACCCGCGCAAGCGGTCACAGGCTGCGCCCGACCCCTGCAACGCGTAGAGGTAGAGCCGCGCCAGGATGCCGAAGACCAGCGCGTGGCCGCCCTTCTTGACCACCGTGTCCAGCCACGCCCCCGGCGCGTGCGGCAAATCCGACTGATTCGACAGGAAAAAGATCAGCCCCATCCACCCCAACGCGGGCAGCCACCGCACCAGCCGCCTACCCACGATACGCCCGCTCGACCGCGACGGCCAACCCGTCCCACGCCCGGCGCGCCTGCACGTCCCGCGCCGCTGCCGCCCCCATCGTCTCCCGCCGGGGCGCGTCGGTGAGCAGGTCGGCCACGGCCGCAGCGAAGGCCGCCACGTCCCCCGGCGCGACCAGCCAGCCCGTCTCGCCGTGGCGGATCGTCTCACGCACCTCGCCGACCGCCTCCGCCACCACCGGCAGGCCCGCCGCCAGCAAGTCCATCAGCTTGACCGGGCACTTGGTGCGGTTCACCAGCGTGTCGTCGAAGGGATAGATCGCCACGTCGGCCTGGGCGAAGGTTGCCGGAAGCGCTTCCGGTGCGACCCAGCCGACATACGACAGCGCGTCTGCCACTCCGGCCCGCCGGGCCTGCTCCAACAGGGCTTCCTCTTCGCCGAACAGCCCCTTCCCGACCACCAACAGCCGCGCGCCCGGCACGCGTTCCCGCACCCGGCACAGCACGTCGACCGCGCGCGCGGTGGGGAACTCGAAGAAACGCGTGTACAGCAGCAGCGTCGGCGGCGCGCCGGCCGGCCGAACGGAAGCCGCGCCTGCCGGCGGGATGCCCAATCCGTTCGGCACGTAGACCACCCGCGCCGGCGGCACGCCGAGCGCCCACACCAGCCCCTCCAGCGCGCGGCTGGCAACGGTGACGGCGTCCGCGTGGGTCAGCCCCCACCGCTCCTGCCAGGCGAAGAACCGGCGCTGCGCCGGCGTGTAGGGGGCCAGGTCGTTCCAGCCGCCGGGGCCTTCCCAATCGTCGGTGTCGACGACCAGACGCGGGCGCCGGGCGCGGGGGAGGCGCGCCAACATCCAATGCGCCAGGCCGCTGTACGCTTTGGGCTTGAACAGGTGAACCACGTCTGGGGTCAACGCCAGTGCGCGCCGCGCCAGGCGCAGGGCAGTCAGAACGTGAAAGAGGATGGGCACGCGCGGCGGCAAGGGGATGTTTTCGATGGCTACGCCGTGCTCTTCCCAGCGCTTCCCGCTCTCCTCGGGGGTTTGCCACGGCGGGAGCAGCACAGTGACCGTGTGCCCGCGCGCCGCCAGCGCCCGCGCCAGCGGCAGCGCCCGCACGCTCATCGTGCCGCGCGGCTGCAGGCCGAAGGGGCCGACCATCACGATGCGCATCGCCCGCCCCTAGCCGCCCGCCGCACGCACGAATGCCACGAACAGCCGCTCCATACCCGGCTGGTTGCCAAAACGGGACTCGGGGTGCCACTGCACGCCCACGCAGAAGGGATGCCTGCGGTGCTCCAGCCCTTCGACCACGCCATCCGCCGCGCGGGCCGTGACGACCAGGCCGTCGGCGACTCGGCGCGTCGCCTGGTGGTGGAAGCTGTTGACCTGTAGCGCCGGTGCGTCGAATATCGCGGCCAGGCGCGAGCCGGGGGTAAGGTGAACCGTGTGGTTGAACGTCTCCCAGGCGTCGCCATCCTTAGGGTCGTGGATCACAGCGTCGGGGACCTGCGTGGGGATGTCGACGAAGAGCGTGCCGCCCAGAGCCACGTTCAGCACCTGTATCCCACGGCAGATGGCGAGGATCGGCAGGCCGTTCTCCAGGGCTGCCCGCACCAACAACAGTTCGGTGCGGTCCCGCTCCAGATCGATGCCCGCCGCCAGTGGATGCCCCGGCTCGCCATACTCGGCCGGGTCGATGTCTCCCCCGCCGGAAAGCAGGAGCCCGTCCAGCCGGGTCGCGACGAGGGGGACGTGGGCCGGGTTCAGGATGGGTGGCACGATAAGCGGGAGGCCACCGGCCTCCCGCACTGCAACCACGTACGATTGAAACGCCCCGTAGAAAGGGGTAGACAGCCCCGTGCTGACCTGTTCAGCGCGACCGGTGATGCCGATCAAAGGGGGCATAACGATAACGTTGACGGGCTGCGAGGGGCAACCGTGCCCCCTTACCCCTTAGTTGGTGCGCCGTTCCTTCAAGCGGGCAGACTTGCCGCGCCGGTCGCGCAAGAAGTACAGCCGCGAGCGACGAACCTTCGCGCGCCGCGTGACCTCGACCTTTTCGATGCGCGGCGAGTAGAACAGGAAGGTGCGTTCAACGCCGATGCCGTGAGAGGCGATGCGCCGGACGGTGAAGTTGGCTCCCGCGCCACCCGTCTGGACGCGAATAACCGTGCCATGGAAAACCTGTACACGTTCCCGCTCGCCTTCGACGATCAGCGCGTGCACGCGCACCGTATCTCCCGGGCGCAGGTCCGGAATATTGGGATTCGGTTCCAACTGCCGATTCAAAGACTCAACCAGATTCATTTCTCGTCACCTCGAACACAATTGCCTTGTAATAAGCAGACGAGCATTATACCACACTCTCGCGATCCGGCAAACGGGACACTGCTTCTTGTTTCCTGCTTCTTGCCTCTCGCTTCTTATGGTATAATCGCCCCGGAGATGATACGATGTCACTGATAATCGCAAGCAATCTGGCAAAATCATACGGCGCGCAGGACGTCTTCGACGGCATCGGGTTCGAGGTGCCCCACCGGGCACGAATCGCCCTCGTCGGGCCGAACGGCACGGGCAAGACAACGATTCTGCGCCTCATCGTCGGGTTGGACCAGCCCAGCGCGGGGCAGGTCTCCCGCGCCCGCGGCTTGCGCGTCAGTTACATGCCCCAGCAGGCCCGCCTCGAAGGCACAGGGACACTGTGGAAGGCGATGGAAGCTGCCTTCGTCGACCTGATCGCTCAGGCCCAACGCCTGCACCGCCTGGAAGAGCAGATGGCCGACCCCGATCTGGCCGAGGCCGCGATGGAGCGTTACGGTCCACTCCTGGAGGCGTTCGAGATGGCCGGCGGCTACACCTACCCGGCCCGCATCGAGCAAGTGCTGATCGGCCTGGGTTTCGACCCCGACGACTTCCACATCCCCGTCGCCCACCTCAGCGGCGGCCAACGCACCCGCGCCCTACTGGCCCGCCTCTTGCTGGAGAACCCCGACGTCCTCCTGCTAGACGAACCGACCAACCACCTCGATCTGGACGGCATCGAGTGGCTGGAGGAGTACCTGAAGACGTGGGAAGGGGCGCTGGTGGTGGTGGCCCACGACCGCGCGTTTCTCGACCAGGTGGTCACGCAGGTGTGGGAGCTCTCCTTCGGCCGCCTCACCCTCTACAACGGCAACTACACCCATTACGCCGCCCAACGCGAGGAACGGCAGGAGCGCCAGCAGGCGCTGTACGAGCGCCAGCAAGAACACATCGCGCGCACCGAGGACTACATCCGCCGCTACAAGGCCGGGCAGCGTTCCAAACAAGCCTTAGGGCGTCAGAAACGGCTCGACCGGTTGGAGCGCGTCGACCGGCCGCGCGAGGCGGGCACGATCAGCATCGACCTGGGGCAGCCGCTGCGCAGCGGCGACCTGGTGCTGGGCCTCTACGACCTGGTCGTGGGGTACGCACCGGACGCGCCGCTCTTCGCCATCGACGAGGTCGAACTGCGGCGCGGACAGTGCGCCGCCCTCATCGGCCCCAACGGTTCCGGCAAGACCAGCCTCCTGCGCACGGTTCTGGGGGATGTTCCCGCCCTCTCCGGCCGCATACGCCTCGGCGCAGGGGTTCACCTTGGCTACTTCGCGCAGACCCAGGCCCAGTTGGACCGCGACAAGTCGCTGCTGGATACGATTCTGGATGCGGGGCTGCCCAGCGTCGGGCGGGCGCGCGACGTCCTGGGCCGCTACCGCTTCTCGGGCGACGACGTCTTCAAGCGCGTGGGTGACCTCTCCGGCGGCGAGCAGACGCGGGTGGCGCTGGCAGTCCTGGCGTTGCAAGGTGCCAATTTCCTCATGCTGGACGAGCCGACCAACAATCTCGACATCCCTTCGCAGGAAATCCTGCAGGACGTGCTGACGCACTTCGGGGGGACGGTGCTGTTGGTGGCCCACGACCGGTATCTGATTCGCGCGCTGGCCAGCCGCATCTGGGCCATCGAAGGGCAGCGGCTGCGCATCTTCGAACGCGGGTACGACGCCTACCGCGAGTGGGTCACCGCCGAACGCCCGCAACCTGCCGCTCCAGTTCTCCAGCCGGAGCGAGAGCGGCAGCAGCGCGACGCGGAACGGGCCGCCCAGCGCGCCGCCCAGCGCGAGGCGGAGCGGCTGGCCCAGCAGCAGGCCGACCTCGAAGCCGCGATTCACAAGATCGAAGCCCGGCTGGCCCAATTGGAGGTCGACCTGGCCGCGGCAAGCACGGCGCAGGAAGTGAGCCGGGTGGCCGAGTTGGGCGCGGAGTACACGCGTCTGGAAGTATCTCTGGAGGACCATCTGCGCCGGTGGGAGGCGCTGGCGTGAACGCGCGAATGACCATCGGGCTGACCGGCAACATCGCCACCGGCAAATCGACCGTGACGCAAATGCTGGCCGGCCTGGGCGCGACGGTCATCGACGCCGACCGGGTGGCGCACGAAGTGATGGAGCCCGGCACCCCGGCCCACGCGGCCGTGCGTGCGGCCTTCGGGGCGACGATCCTGCTCCCCAGCGGTCACGTTGACCGGAAGCGATTGGGGGAGATCGTCTTTTCCGAGCCGGACGCGCTGGCGCAATTGGAGCGCATCGTCCATCCGGCGGTGGTGGCCGAAGTCGCTCGCCGCATCGCCGCAGCCCCGACGTGTGTGGTCGTCGTCGAAGCGATCAAGCTGATCGAGGCGGGTATGGCGGCGCAGTACGACAGCCTGTGGGTGACCACTTGCTCGCTCGAACAGCAGGTTCAGCGGCTGATGGCGGGTCGGGGCCTGAGCCGGGAGGAAGCCTTGCTACGCGTGGAGGCTCAACCGCCGCAGGCGGAAAAAATTCGCCAGGCCGACGTGGTTATCGACACGCGGGGAACCCACGCTGAGACGAGGGCGCAGGTGCAGGCGGCCTGGGAAAAGATGGGCAGATGATGGTGTGCACTTCCACTTGGAAGGAAAAGATTTTCGAGTATAATATAGAAAAGAAACTCGCCATAAATTTCACCTAAACATTGAGGATGCACATGAGCGAATCAAATATCGAGGTCCAGCGTGCCCGCCCATCTGACATTGGAAACATCGTTGAGTTCATCAACCGCGCTCGACCAGCGGGCAAAGAGGTGTCGCGAGCGGAGATACTGGAACGGTTCAGCGTGGTCGGCTTTCTCCTGGCAGTGCGGGATGGCGAAATCATCGGGATGATGGGCTGGCTGGCCGAGAATCTGGTGGCTCGGGTGACGGACTTTATGGTCTGGCCGGCTGTCGAGCGCCTGGTCGCAGGCAGGTTGCTGATCGCCAGCATGGAAGACGCGGCCCGTGAGTTGCAGTGCGAGGCGGCTATTCTGTTCCTGCCGCGCAATCCGCCCCCAGAGATGTTGATTTTCTGGGGGGCATTTGGGTACAAACCGGCAGACGTCGACGCGCTCCCCAAAGCCTGGCGCGAAGCGGCTCGGGAGGTGCGCGGCAGCACCGATCGGGTCGTGGTCAAGCAGTTGCGCCATGACCTGATCACCCGCCCTATGTAGGTCGAGGAGAAAGTCTCGTGTCCAAAGTACTCGATTTTACCAAGCAGCATCCAAAGCTCACGGCCTGGTTTGCCCTGGCTCTAGGCATGGTCATCATTTTCATCTGGTCAGCTCACGATGTGGGGCTGACTGCCAGCCAGTGGGTGGCATTGACCGCTGCGGTGATCGGGCTGGCCGGGCTATGCGTGTGGATCATCGGCTGGGAGGATGAGGACGAAGAGACGCCCCCAGAGGCGTAAGGGGATAGGTGGCTTGAATCGTTCGCGCCGGTCTTTCGACCGGCGCGATGTCGTTGGAGGTCTACTCGCGCACTTTCCAGTGCGTTTTTTCTTGCTCCCAGTTCTCGCGAAACGTCTCCGGCACCGGCACGAGCAGCGATTCGCACTCCGCAGTGACCGTCCCATCGAGCAGGCGAATCTCGCCCGCCACCTGCGCCCCCCGCCCGCCGATCCGCTCCACCCACCCCACCGCGACGAGCGGCGTTTCCGTGGGTGTCGGCCGGCGGTAGCGAACGGTCATGCGCAGCGTCGCCATCAGCTCGTCGTCGGGGCGGTGCAGAAGAATCGCCCGCCCCGAGGTCTCGTCCAAAACCGTGGACACGATCCCACCGTGAACCACACCGGGGTAGCCCTGGTACACCTCCGGAACCACAAACTCGACCCGCACCTGCTCCGCCTCGTGGTCCTCGTAGAACGTAAGCTTCAGGCCGACGGGATTATCCACCCCACAGATGAAACAC
>JAFGOJ010000055.1 GCA_016926575.1 Anaerolineae bacterium
CCTTAAACGAACCGTGCGCCCATTTTCGCCCCTTGGTTGTGAGCGTGGCCCTGTAGGGTTGGATCGCGATGAACCTTTTGGCAGCTAGAGGTGTAATTATCAATACAACGCCTGTCGCTTCCAAAAGGAGATCGCAATGCGAAGAATGGCACTGCTGTTTGCTGTTGTGTGCATAGCCCTGACCGCCTGTGCGCAGGAGGCCCCTGCCCCCCCTACTCCAATCTTGGAAGACCCAACGGCTTGGGCGACTGCCACGCCTGTCGAAGAACCGACGCCGTTGCCCTCTCCCACGCCTGAACCGACGGCCGTTCCCTGGCGGCCGGCTTTTTCGGGTGAGGCCTGCGAGCCTTCAGAGACACGCTCTTGTGCGGTGCTGTTCGTGCTCCCCGATCAATTCTACGCCTCGCACACGCTCAGTTTGCCCCCGCAGTTCGAACGCGCCGGTTACGCGGTGATGATGGGCTCGAATGTGTCGGAGACGGTCTCTATCTGCAACAGCGCGCTGAACCCCTACAACCAGCAGCCCATCGAGGTGGAGGTGCAGCTTGCCGACGTGCAGGTGACGGATTACGATGCCATCGTTTACGCCGGTGGGTATGGCTGCCGTTCCCAATGGAACGAGGCGCAGGCCCTGCGCATTGCCCGGGAGGCGGTCGAGCAGGGGGTGGTTGTGGGAGCGATCGGGTGTGGCCCCACGATCCTGGCACACGCCGGCGTGCTTGTGGGCAGGGAGGCCTCTATTTGCGCCCTCGACGTCCCGGTCAAGCAGGGGGACGATTACTGCGAGCTTCTGGAGAGCCTGGGAGCGATCTGCAGCGACGCGCAGATCGTGCGCGATGGACTGATTGTCACAGCGTGGCAGGCATCGCGCTACTTCGTGCCGGGGATCATAGAGGTCGTCAACGAACAGGACGCGCAGTAGGGAGCGGCCTGGCGCTCTACAAATCTCGCAGCAGCGAGCCGAGGATGAGCAGGCCGCCGGCCACTGCCAGCATCCCGACGGCGAGGTCTTCCCGGATCATAATCGGCAGCCAGCCCAGGTAGCTGAACAACCCGGTGATGTAGAGCACCCCGGCGACGATGACGGTTCCTTTCTTCGGGGCGCGGATATCGATCACTCTGCGGCTGGTGCGTGGTTTACGGCTGCTCCGTCGAGTCATGTACTCATCCCCTTATCACCTGCCAGACGAAGATGAGGATCATCGTCAGACTGAGGAACAGTTGGATCACTCCCGAGAAGAGGCATCCGGCGGCCCAACCGGCGCTGGCCTGGGCGGCTTCCTTCCAATCCTGGCGCTCCTTGTATTCCACCAGCAAGATACCCAGGATCGTGCCGATGATCCCCAACGGGATCGCGCCGATGCCGCCGAAGAAGAGCCCGATCACGAACCCGAGCGCTCCGCAGCCGGCTCCTGCGAGCAGGGCTTTCCACGACGCGCCGCCCAGCTTGCCGCCGGCGTGGCTGACCCAGATGTCGGCGGTGATGCCCAGCGCGGCCAGCACGGTCAGCGTGGCGAAGGTGAAGGGGTCGATGGTGGCGAAGCTTTCGGCGATGGCGTAGATCAGGGCCACTCCCCAGATCAGCCCCACCCCGGGCACGACGGGAAGGATCACGCCGACGAGGCCGACCGCCATCACGACAAGAGCAATCCAGAAAGCCCACTCTGGCAGAACCATGGTGTGTCCTTTTTGGGGAATACGATCCTCGGAGGCCTCAAGAGGCCTCCGAGGGGGTGACGCGAGATGGGCCGTGCAGGAATCGAACCTGCGACCAAAGGCTTAAAAGGCCCCTGCTCTGCCTAGCTGAGCTAACGGCCCGCGGCGGAAAGTATAACACGCTCTATGGTGGTTGTCAACCAACGGTTGCCGCCTGGCGTTCGATGCGCTACAATAGTCGTCAGCGTGACGTATCCATTTTAGGAGGATTTGCAATGCAAGAACAGGCGTACGATATGGACAAAATTCTCGCGCTATATGCCAACGGGCCGGACCTGCTCGAAGCGGCCGTGTCTGGGCTCGACGACGCGGGCCTCGACACAGCCCCAGACGCGAGGAACTGGAGCATCCGCCAGATCGTCCACCACGTCGTCGACGGGGACGACCTGTGGAAGATGGGCATCAAGGCAGCACTGGGTGGGAACGAGAGCGCGTTTACGTTCGAGTGGTACTGGGCCGTGCCGCAGGACCGTTGGGCGGAAGCGTGGCAGTACGCCCGGCGTGAGATCGCGCCATCGCTGGCGCTCTTTCGCGCCAACCGCGCCCACGTGCTCCAGATGATGTACCAGATTCGGGAGGGGTGGGAGCGCAGCATTCACATTCGCTGGCCCAACGGTGAGGAGGCCGCGCTCAGCGCGGCCTATATCGTGGGGATGCAGGCCGGGCACGCGGTACACCACATCGAGGACATCCTTTCGCTGCGCCGGACGCGGGGTGTGTAGGGGGCGGTGTTGTAGTAGGGGGCGGTCTTAGACCGCCCCCTACTACCTACACCGCCTTCTTGTACACGCGGTGGTTCTTGTACGCCTTCCCGCCGACGTTCTCCAGGTCGTTGCGCATCTGCACGGCGGTCTCTGCCACCTGGGTCAGGTCGGCGTGCTGGTAGCCGTACTGGCGGATGGTGTCTTCGATCTCCACATAGAGGAGCGCGTTGCCACCGCGGCCCTGAAATTCGGGCAGGATGCCCGCCCCGTTGAGCGCGATCCACTGGGTGCGTTTCATCTCGATCAGCAGATCGATGAGGCCGAAGGGGAGCAGCCGCCCTTTGGCGCGCTGGAGGGCAGCGGAGACGTCGGGGAAGCCGAAGAGGAATCCTACCACCCGGTTTTCGTAGGTGATGATCTTGATCAGTTGCGGGTCGGCAACGATGAGGATGTTGTCGAGGACGAAGTCGATCTCGCGCTGGGTCAGGGGCACGTATTCCCAGTTGTTGACGAAGGCCTGGTTGTAGGCGGTGCCGATGCGTTCCGCCCACTCTCGTAGCTCGCGTTTGTTCTTGAAGCGCTTGACCTGCATGCCGCTGCGCTGTTTGACCCGTTCGACGATGCGGTGGATGCGCTCGGGCAGGTGGAAGCCTTCGGCGGGGAGGTAGCAGGAGACGAAATCGACCTCTTTTTCGAAGCCCAGGCCTTCCAACAGCCGCGGGTAGTAATCGTAATTGTAATTCATCATCGTCATCATCTGGCGGTGCTCGTACCCTTCCACCAGCAGGCCGTAGCCGTCGAGGGGGCCGAAGCCCTTGGGGCCGACGATCTCGTTCAGCCCGCGCGCGCGGGCCCACTCGAAGGCGCGCTCGAAGAGCGCAGTGACGGCTTCGGCGTCATCTTCACAATCGAAGAGGTAGAACTGGGCGGTGTGGGTGTGGTGGTAGTCGTTGAAGTGGCGGTTCTCCAGCGCCGCCACGCGCGCCACGTCTCGTCCGTCCCGAACGGCGATGAAGAAGTCGGCCTCGGAGTGTTCGTAGAAGGGGTGCTTCTTCCGGTCGAGGAAGAGTTTGGCGTCGCCGAACAGGGGCGGCACCCATTGGGGATGGCCCTCGTAGAGCCGGTAGGGGAGCCTGACGAAGCGGTTGACTTGAGACTTATTGTTCGTATCGACATGTTCTATGGTTATCATCTTCATCACCGTCCTTTTTCGATTTCACGTAACTGCTCAGCTTGCTCTTCCCATTCGCACTATTATAATGACTCTTCTAAAAAAAGCCATCGTAACTGCTCAGCTTACGCTTCGCAGTTGCCTTTTCTGCCGCGAAAAGGGGGAGTGGGGGTTTTGCGGGCGGCGAAGCCGCCCGCA
>JAFGOJ010000056.1 GCA_016926575.1 Anaerolineae bacterium
AGGTCATCTTGATGTAGGGGGGGAGTGGAAAACAGGCCGGCCGGGGCCTGCGGCGGTGCCAGGATGCGCAGCGCGCGCGGGACGACCTCCAGCGTCACCGGCGTCTGCCCCAACGGGTCCCCGTCCGCCTGCACAGGAATCGGCACTTCGGCGTTGATGACCACGCGGCGGGCCTGCCGGTGGATGACCTTCGGGTCTTGCAGGTGCCGCCCGCTGAAGACCTTGAGCACGTGCCGCGCGATGTAGGAGACGCCCAACCCGCGGAAGATGACCACGTTGAGCAGCCCGTCGTCCATCTTGGCCTGTTTGCAGATGTTGAGGATGGCGTAGTTCTGGACGTTGCTCACCAGGATCATCAGCGTGCGGCCGCGCACCACCCGCCCGTCGACCATGACCTGGGTGCGCACGCCGGAGTAGTCGTACGCCAGCGTCGCGGCGGCCAGGATGTAGGCCATGGCCCCCATCCGTTTGACCGGGCGCGGGCGCGGTTCCAGCTCGGTCGTGATGCGGGCGTCGAAGCCGATGCCCGCCCAGAGCAAGAAGTAGCGTTCGCCCAGACGGCCCACGTCGATCACGCGCACGTAGCCCTCGGACTGGGCAATGGCTGCCTCGCGCAGGCGGAAGGGGTTGGTCAGTGTGTACGTGGGCAGGTGGAGTTGCTTGGCCCACAGGTTGCCGGTGCCCACCGGCAACACCGCCAGGGCGGTCCGGCTGTGCACCAGCCCGTTGAGCGTGTCGCGGATCGTGCCGTCGCCTCCGGCCACCCACACCGCGTCCAGTCCGGCTTCCGCCGCCCCGCGTGCCAGGCGCAGGGAGTCCTCCGGCCCCTTGGTGGACACGGTATCCAACGTCCACCCGCGCTTGCGCAGTTCGTCCTGCACCTGCTGCAATTCCCAGTGCACGTCCCGCGGTCCAGAGGTTGGGTTGAAAATGATTCTTCCGATTGGCATAGGACGAATTATACCGAAGGGGCGCACTTCCTGCAACTGTTGCCTTCACCGCTTCCCCTCTCCTCTCTCACAGGGAGCCCCTTGTTCCGCCCGGTCTCCTGACCGGGCGGAACAAGGGCGGGATCGACCCCCTACATTCGAAAATAGGCCGCTCCCGCCGGGTCCGTGACCCGGCGGTGGCGATGAATTGCCTCTTCTTGCCCCTTCCCGCGAATTAAGGTACAATGCGGGCATTGTGCGGTGGTGACTATGGATAAAGGATTGCTCAACAACCGGTATCGTCTGGTCGAATTGGTCGGCTCCGGCGGCATGGCCGTGGTCTACAAAGGCATGGACACCCTGCTCCACCGGCCGGTGGCGATCAAGATTCTGCGCGAGGCCTACGCAGAGGACGCCACTTTTCTGGGACGTTTCCAGCAAGAGGCGCGCTCGGCTGCGCGGCTGGATCACCCTAACGTCGTCACCGTCTACGACGTGGGGCAAGACGGGAACCGCCATTACATCATCATGGAGTACGTCGACGGCGAAGACCTGAAGACGCTGATCCGCCGTGAAGGGCGGCTGGGTGTCGAGCGAGCGGTCAACATCGCCATGCAGATTGCCGCCGGGGTCGGGCACGCGCACCAGGCCGGTATCATCCACTGCGATGTCAAACCGCAGAACGTGCTGCTCACCTCAGACGGTAGGGTTAAGGTCACCGACTTCGGCATTGCCCGCGCCCTCTCCGAATCAGGGCTGACGGACTCGGACGTCGTGTGGGGCAGCCCGCTCTACTTCTCTCCCGAGCAGGCCGCCGGTGAAAGGCCCACCCCCGCCTCCGACGTCTACAGCATCGGCGTCGTTCTGTACGAGATGCTCGCCGGCGCGCCGCCGTTCCAGGCGGAGAAAGCCACCGCCCTGGCACTGATGCACATCCGCGAGGACCCGCCGCTTCTCTCTGTGCACACCCATCACGTCCCCCCGCAACTGGAGTGGATCGTGCGCAAGGTCCTGGCCAAAGAGCCTTCGGCGCGCTACCGCACGGCCAACCAACTGGCGATGATTTTGCAGGAATACCAGAGGCAGGGCAACCAGGCGACCGGCCTGCTGCAGGTTCCGGCGGGGCAGGACGCTGCACTGTACTACGTGCCCGCCGAGCCCTCGCCTCCCCCGGCCCCCGTCGAGAGCGCGTCTGGCCCCGATTGGCTGACGTGGATTCTGGCCGCGGTCGCCTTCATCGCCGTCGTCGGGCTGATCCCGCTCTGGTCTGGCGTCTACCTGACGTGGACCCGCGCCAGCGCCACACCGGTTCCGCCGCCGCTGGAAACCCCCGTCCCCACCGTGGCCCTCGTCGCGGTGCCCAACGTGGCGGGTCGCTTGTGGGAAGAAGCCCGCACCGACCTGGAAGCGGTCGGGCTACGCTTTGCGTTAGAAGAAGACCAGGAGAGCACGGAACCCGAAGGCACCATCCTGCAGCAGACGCCCGGCGCGGGTGAGGTCATCCCGGTGGGTACCGAGGTGCGACTCCGCATCGCCGGGCCGCCGCAGACCGTCGAGACCCCCGGCGTGGTCGACGTGCCGGTGGAGATGGCCCGCACGTGGCTGGAGCAGACCGGCCTGCAGGTCGTCGAGCAGATCGTCTGGAGCACCGCGCCGATCAGCACGGTCATCGCTCAAGCCCCGGAACGGGGCACTGTGCTTCAGGCCGGCGACGTGGTCACGCTGACCGTGAGCGGCGGGACCAGTGTCCACATCGTGATCGATGCCAACCTGGCGAACCTGATCCTCCTGGAGCAGGCCGACATCCCCCAGGCGTCTCTGCGGCCCGGCGACATCTTCGCCGTCTCGCTGAGGTGGAAAGCCATCGCGCGCATCGATGAGCAGTACGTCGTGTTTGTACACATCATTGGTTCGACGGGCAATCTGGTCGCCCAAGACGACGGCCAGCCCCTCCAGGGCACGCAGCCGACGAATACGTGGGCCACAGGGAGCAGCCTGTGGGACCTGCACCAGATCACCTTGCCCCAGAACGTGCCGGCCGGCACCTACCAGGTGCGCGCAGGTATGTACCCTCCCTCTCACCCCGAAAGTAGACTCCCCGTCGTCGACCCCGGCGCTGCCAGTGTGGAATCGAACAGCATCCTGATCGCAGAGATCGAAATCACCCGGCCATGAACGCCCATTCTTATATGAGTCTTATGGTAGCTGGGCTAATTTGTGGTATAATAATCTTGGAAATTGAGTGAAACGGCATCTTCTCGAAAAATCGGGGGGGAAGACGTGGGATTTGCGGGCGGCTTCGCCGCCAGCAAATCCCACGCCCCCTCTTTTTGAGAAGATACGTGAAACGTATATCATTGGAGGTTTGAGGTGAATTCGAAGTTTCGAGGAAGTACACTCGTTACGTTGTTGTTGTTCGTTGTCATCGCCTTCATCGCCTACAGCTTGCTGAACCAGGCGGAGGCCATTGACACGGTTCCCTTGAGCGAAGTCGCCGCCGCCATCGAAAGAGGCAGCGTCGATACCATTGCCCTCTCTGAAGATCGGCTGACGGTGACCTTTACGGATGGCACGGAAGCGCGTTCTTTCAAGGAGTACGGGACGACCCTCGCGGAGCAGTTGGAGGCGATGGGCGTCTCGGGTGAGCGCATCGCAGCGATCGAGATCGACATTGTGCAGGTTCCGGATTGGACCACGTTGTTCAGCAACGGGCTGATGATTCTGGCGGTCATGGCCTTTTTCGTCGGCGGCTACTTCTTCCTGCGCCAGTTCCAGGGGGCGAACAACCAGGCCATCTCGTTCGGCAAGAGCCGCGCCCGGCTCTATGCCGGCGACCAGCCCACGGTCACTTTCGCCGACGTGGCGGGGGTCGAAGAGGCCAAAGAAGACCTGTGGGAGGTGGTGGAGTTCCTCAAGGAACCGGAGAAATTCATCTCCCTGGGCGCGCGCATCCCTAAAGGTGTGCTGTTGATGGGCGCACCGGGAACCGGCAAGACGCTGCTCGCCAAGGCCGTCTCCGGCGAAGCCGGCGTGCCGTTCTTCAGCATTTCCGGCTCCGAGTTCGTCGAAATGTTCGTCGGCGTCGGCGCTTCGCGGGTGCGGGACCTGTTCGATCAGGCCAAGCGTCACAGCCCGTGCATCGTCTTCCTCGACGAGATCGACGCCGTCGGGCGCCACCGCGGCGCCGGGCTGGGCGGCTCTCACGACGAGCGGGAGCAGACGCTGAACCAGATTTTGGTGGAGATGGACGGATTCGACACCGACACCAACGTCATCATCGTCGCCGCGACGAACCGCCCGGACATTTTGGACCCGGCGCTGTTGCGGCCGGGGCGCTTCGACCGGCGGGTCGTGTTGGACCGGCCGGACATTCGCGGACGGGAAGGCATCCTCGACGTGCACATCCGTGGCAAGCCGCTGGATGACGACATCAACCTGACCACGGTCGCCCGCTCTACCCCCGGCTTCGTGGGGGCCGACATCGCCAATCTGGTGAACGAGGCTGCCATCCTCGCCGCCCGTCGTGGCAAGAAGCGCATCGGCATGGCCGAGTTCCAGGACGCCATCGAGCGCGTCATCGCCGGGCCGGAGCGGAAGAGCCGCATTCTCTCCGAAGAGGAGCGGCGCATCTTCGCCTACCACGAGGCCGGCCACGCGTTGGTGGGCCATTTCCTGCCCAAGTGCGACCCCGTCCACAAGGTGTCTATCGTCGCACGCGGGATGGCGGCCGGGTATACCATTTCGCTGCCGGAAGGGGATCGCACCGTCATCACGCGCTCCAAGTTCGAGGATCAGTTAGCCTACGCGTTGGGCGGGCGCGCGGCGGAGAATCTGGTCTTTGGCGATATGACCACCGGTGCGTCCGACGACCTGGAGCGGGTGACGGATATGGCGCGCGCGATGGTCACGCGCTATGGGATGAGCGATAAGCTGGGGCCGATGACGTTCGGGCAGAAGGAAGAACTGGTCTTCCTGGGCAAGGAAATCGGCGAACAGCGCGACTACGGCGAAGAGGTAGCGCGGCAGATCGATGAAGAGGTGCGCCGCATCGTCCACACCGCCTATGAACGCGCGGCGGGGGTCCTGGAGATGCACCGCGCCAAGCTGGACGCAGTGGCTGAAAAGCTGCTGGAGGTCGAAACGCTGGACGCCGAGGCGTTCGCGGCCGTCGTCGAGGGGCACGAGACGTCGAAGACGCCCCCCACGGGCGGCCGGTTGGCCGGACCGCCCAAGGAGCGCGTCGGGCAGCCCAGCGCGAGCCATAAACTGGATATGCCGCCCCAGCCAGCCCCGGCGTAGGCAGGCTCGGGCGGGTGTAGGGACACAGAAGCCACAAGGGCGCGATTCAATCGCGCCCTTGTTTTTATTGCGCTATCCGTGTGGGCTGGAACCCTTTTAAGGAAGGGGTGCCGGAAGGCGCAGGGGCGCGGCACACTGCGCCCCTGCGCGTGAGGTCTACTCGGCGTCCGGCTCGGGTGTGGGCCGGGCGGCCATGCGTTCCTCCGCCACCAGCATCCGCCGCAGGGTCTTGCCGACGAACGTCTTGGGCAACTCGTTCCGGAATTCCACAGAGCGCGGGTACTTGTACTTCGCCAGGCGCTCCTTCGACCATTCGACGATTTCTGCCTCCGTAGCCGTCTCGCCGGGCTTGAGCACGATCCACGCCTTGACCGACTCGCCACGGTAGGGGTCGGGAACGCCGGCCACGGCCACTTCCAGGACCTTGGGATGCTGCTTCAGCACCTCTTCTACCTCGCGCGGGTAGACGTTGTAGCCGCCGCAGATAATCATATCCTTTTTGCGGTCCACGATGTAGAAGTAACCGTCATCGTCCATCTTGGCGATGTCGCCGGTGAAGAGCCACACCTGACCGTCTGGCAGTTGGCGGAGCGCGTTGGCCGTCTCCGTGGGCATCTGCCAGTATCCCTTGAAGACCTGCGGGCCGCGCAGGATCAGTTCACCTTCCTCGCCGATGTCCAGGAAGCGCGTGCCGGTGTCCAGGTCGACGATGGCGGCCTCCACGTCCGAGAGGGGGAGGCCGATGCTGCCCTCGCGGTTTTCGCCGAACATTGGGTTGCAGTGCGTCGCCGTTGGCGCTTCGCTCAGGCCGAATCCCTCACGCAGGTTGCCGCCGGTCAACTCCTCGAAGCGGGTCTGCGTCTCGCGCAGCAGCGGGGCCGAACCGCTGATGCAGGCGCGGATGGACTTGATATCTACCTTGCCTTCGATGACCCGCTCGTTGTAATTGATGGCGTTGTACATCGTGGGCACGCCGGGGAAGATGCTGGGGCGGTACTTGTTGATCGTGTCGAGGATGTCGTCCATGTCGCGCGGGTTAGGGATGAGGATCAGCGTGGCCGCTGCGGCCAGGCCGTAGCACATCGCGGCGACCATGCCGTAGACGTGGAACAGCGGCAGGGAGATCAGCACGCTCTCGCCGGCCTCCCGCGTGTCGGGCAGCCAGCGCATAATCTGCAGCGAGTTGGCCACCAGGTTCTTGTGCGTCGACATAGCCCCCTTGGGGACGCCCGTGGTGCCGCCCGTGTACTGGAAGATCGCCACGTCTTCGTCGGGGTTGAGCGTCACATTGGGGCGGTCGCTGGGCGCGTACTGCTTCAAGATGTCCTGGAACCACACATCGCCGGCCGCCAATTCGACCCGATCGCCGCTTTTCTTCTCCAACAGCAACGAGAAGAGCACCTTCGTGAAGCCGGGGAAGTATTCTTTGATGTTGGCAACGATGACTTTCTTGAGCTTGGTGTTGCCCTGAATCTGCTTGACCACCGAATAGAAGCGGCTCATCACGAGCATCACCTCAGCGCCGCAGTCATTCAACTGGTGCTCCAACTCCGGCGGCGCGTAGAGGGGGTTGCAGGCCACGACCGTCCCGCCTGCTTTGAGGATGCCGAAATAGGAGATCAAGAACTGGGGACAGTTGGCCATCAAAATGGCTACGCGATCCCCTTTCTTGACGCCCATCTTTGCCAACGCCGCCGCTACCTTATCGCTCTGCTCGTTGAACTCCCGATAGGTGACTTTGCCACCCTTCATAATCATCGCGATGTGGTCGGGGTACTTGCGTGCTGCTTCTTCGACGAAGTGATACAGGGGTACTTGAGGGTAATCGATGTGCTTGGGTACACCCTCATCGTATCGTTCGAGCCAGGGACGCTGAATCTCGGTCATACTATGCTTACCTCCTCAAAGACGATGTAACTAGGAAAGCCAACCCATCCGTGGATACACCGGTTGTACGTTTTTCAGCAAGCACCTCCTCTCGACAGGCAATGAGTGTGCACAAAACGGGGGAAAAGATACCGCCATGACTCTACTGAAAAAAGCCATCAACCACAAAGAAAAAGATTAAGGAATTGCGCGAGATTGCCCGAAAACCAGCATCATGTCTTTAGTATAGGCATTGCAGAAGGATTGTCAAGCAGCGGGCATTGGAGTATAATCAACTGCCATAGTATAGAAGAGGAGCG
Source organism: Anaerolineae bacterium (assembly GCA_016926575.1). Taxonomy (GTDB): domain Bacteria; phylum Chloroflexota; class Anaerolineae; order B4-G1; family DUEL01; genus JAFGOJ01. The sequence goes on from JAFGOJ010000056.1 coordinate 7,415, forward strand.
AACGTCACTTATGGAAATTGTGTGGTACGGCCTCAATACCTTTCGTTTCACAGAGCGCGGGCTGGCGACCGTTTTGACGGATCCCTACGATCCGGAGGTCGGATTGGCGCTGCCCCGCTCGCGCGCCGACATCGTCACGATTAGCCGGGACGACCCGCTGTGCAGCTACACGCGCGGCGTACGCGGCCCGTTCCGCGTGCTGAATACCCCGGGGGAGTACGAAATCGGTGGCGTGTTCGTCACCGCCATCACCACCTTCGCCGACAAGAAAAAGGGCGCCGACCGCGGGCTCAATACCGTCTTCCACTTCGACTTCGACGGGCTGACGGTGTGCCACCTGGGCCACCTGGGCCACGTCCCCTCCCAATCGCAGGTCGAAGCCCTCGGCACGGTCGACGTGCTGCTCATCCCCGTGGGCAGCGACAACGGGCTGACCCCCGCCCTGGCGTCGGAGGTCGTCAGTATGCTGGAACCCTCCATCGTCGTCCCCATGCGCTATAAGACCCCCGGCCTCACGCTGCCGCTGGGCACGCTGAGCCGGTTCCTCAAACAGATGGGTCTGGAAAACGCACAGCCTCAAGACAGTCTCAAGCTCGTTGCGGGCAGGCTGCCTTCCGAAACGGAAATTGTCGTTCTGGAACCCCGTACAACATAATGGGGTGGATTGCAGATTGCAGATGGTAGGAAAAAGGTGGTAGCTATGAAACGAAACGTGGTGACGTATCTGGCGTTGCTCTGCGCGATGCTGGCGGGCCTGCTGGCAGGCTGCGGAACGTCGTCCGATCCGACGGAGTTGGTGGAGGCCGGGCGGCAAGCCGTTGAGGTCAGCCGTGCCTGCACCGGCGTCGATCACTACGCGGACGCCGTCGATAGCCTGACCCAGGCTCTGGAAGCCGACCCGCAGCACGGCGAGGCGCACTATTGGCTCTACCTCGCTCGCACGGACATGGGCGACGCGGCCGCCGCGGCCGAGATCGTTTCGGCTCTAAGCGGCCTGGCCACGTATGGCGAAGATGCCGCGCTCCATTTCTGGCTGCTCAAGATTTACGCCGTTCAAGGCGACGCGACGGCCCAGGCCGACACGCTGGCCGATCTGCAACGCATGGCCACGTCGAACGCCGCCGACGCCGACGTCCAGTTCTGGTTGGGACGCGCGCTCCACGTCACGGGCGCAACGCCGGAGGCCCTGGCCGCGCTGGAGAGCGCGGTGGCCCTGGACCCCGACCACGTCCAGGCCCACTTCTGGCTGGGCCAGATCTACTTCGAGCAGCAACTGCTCGAGCAGGCCTGGCAGGAATTCGACGCCGTCATCGCGCTCGATAGCCATCACGCCGCCGCGTATCACAACCGCGGCGCTATCGCCTACCAGATGGGCAACCTCGAAGACGCCCTGGCCGACTTCGAACGCGCGCAGCAGGAGGACCCCGACGACGCTCAGACCTATTACCAGTTGGGGGCTGTACACCTGGTCCAATCTCTGCCGGAGTCTCCCCTCGGCCTGCCCGACGCCGGCCTGCTGGAGACGGCTGAGGAGGATTTCGAGAGGGCGCTGGAACTGTGCCCCGGTATGCTCGAACCGCTCATCGGTCTGGGCAATCTGTATCTGTTCCAGAGCGACCTTGCTGCGGCGATGGACGTCCTGGAGCAGGCGCTGGAGCAAAACCCCGCCTCCGTCGAGGCGCTGTTTGCCCTCGCCCGCGCGCAGGCCCAGAGCGGCCAGTTGGAAGCGTCCTGCGAGAGCCTGGAGCGTTTCCTGGAGGCAGAGTTGCCCGACGAGTGGCGCGAGCAGGGCGAGCAGATGCGCAGCCAGATCGGCTGCCCTTGAGGTTGTCTTTCATCCCTCTCACACGTCACGATGAAACGTCTTCTATCCATCGAGCAGATCGAGGTGCCCTCCCGGGCCGCCTTCAGCAGCGGCGACCGGTGGGGCATCTTTTCTTGTTCGGTAACTGCTCAGGCTGTGCGCCTGGCAGTTACATGCTTGGCACGTCGAAGGGAGAAGAGGGGGGTTTTGCGGGCGGCGAAGCCGCCCGCAAAACCCCCACTCGCCCTTTTCGCGGCGGGAAAGGCAACTGCGAAGCGTAGCTGAGCAGTTACTCCTGTCGAACAATTTACACATACGAGGTGAATCGATATGTCTGTCAAAGAGATGAAACGTATCCTGGTCACCGGCGCGGTTGGGCAAATTGGCTCGGAGCTGACGATGGCGCTCCGCGCGCGGTACGGCGGCGAGAATGTCGTCGCCTCCGGGCATCGCACTGCGCCCGGCCCCGAATTGCGCGACTCGGGCCCGTTCGAGTTCCTCAACGTCTCCCAGCGCGAGACGCTCGAAGCGGTGGTCGATAAGTACGCCATCGACACCATCTACCACATGGCCGCCATCCTCTCCGCCACCGGCGAGGAACGCCCCCACCTGGCCTGGGACGTGAACATCAACGGCCTGTACAATGTGCTGGAAGTGGCCCGCGAACGCGAGATGGCGCGCCTGTTCTGCCCCAGTTCCATCGCCGCGTTCGGGCCAGAGACGCCCCAGATCGATACGCCACAGGAGACCGTCCTGCGCCCCACGACGATGTACGGCGTCACCAAAGTGGCCGGCGAGTTGCTGTGCAACTACTACGTCAAACGCTTCGGCCTCGACGTGCGCGGTGTGCGCTACCCCGGCATCATCAGCAGCGAGACGCTCCCCGGCGGCGGCACGACCGACTACGCCGTGGCCATCTTCTACGAAGCGATCAAGCACCGCCGTTACACCTGCTTCGTGCGCGAGGATACGGTGCTGCCTATGATGTATATGCCCGACTGTATCCGGGCCACGCTTATGCTCATGGAAGCCGACGTCGACCAGCTCGTCCATCACGCCGACTTCAACCTGGCCGGACTGAGCTTTTCCGCCGGCGAACTGGCCGCGGAGATCCAAAAGCACCTCCCCGACTTCGTCTGCGAGTACGCCCCCGACTTCCGCCAGCAAATCGCCGATTCCTGGCCGCGCACCATCGACGACAGCGCCGCCCGCGCAGAGTGGGGCTGGCAACCCCAGTATGGCCTGGCCGAAATGACGACGGATATGCTGGAGAAGCTGGGGCAGAAACACGCGGAAGGGACGTTGTAGTCAGACACAGACCGCGTTGACCGGAACCCATTTGCGGAAGGGGTCCGGGGAAACCGGAAGGTAAACCGCAGGTTTACCCGTTTCCCGTTCCCCCGGCGGGGTGCAGGGGCGGAGCCCCTGCAAAGCCCCTATTTTCGGAACAGTGCACACGTGATCAATCGCGAAATTAAGGAGCAAGAGATATGGAAGAGAAACTGCAGTTTATGATCGATGAGTTGGAGGCCGCTAAGGCGGAGAAGCGATACATCAACATCCGCACGATGCATTCGCCCGCCGACGGCTGGATGGTGGTGGACGGCAAGCGCGTGCTCAATATGTGCACCAACAACTACCTGGGCCTGGCGAATCACCCGGAGCTGAAACAGGCCGCCAAGGACGCTATCGATGCCTGGGGTGTGGGGCCCGGAGCCGTGCGCACGATCGCCGGCACGCAGCAATTGCACATCGACTGCGAACGGCGCATGGCCGAGTTCAAGCACGTCGAAGCGTCTATGCTGGTGCAGAGCGGATTCTGCGCCAACCAGGCCGTGCTCCCACCGCTGGTGGGCCGCGACCGGGCCACCGGCGCGCAAGACGCGATCTTCTCCGACCGGCTCAACCACGCCAGCATCATCGACGGCGCGCGCCTCAGCGGCGCGAAGATCATCGTCTACGAGCACTGCGACCCCGCCGACCTGGAAGCCAAAATCCAGGAGCACCTGCCCAACTTCCGGCGCGGGCTGATGGTCACCGACGGCGTCTTCTCGATGGACGGGGACGTCGCGCCCCTCGATAAGCTCTACGAGGTCGCCGCCAGGCACGGCGTGCTGACCATGGTCGACGACGCACACGGCGAAGGCGTGCTGGGCCAGGGCCGCGGCATCGTCTCCCACTTCGGCCTGGAGGGCAAGTTCGACGTCGAGATCGGCACACTCTCCAAAGCCTTCGGCGTGATGGGCGGCGTGATTGCCGGCAAGCAGGTGGTGATCGACTACATTCGTCAGAAAGCGCGCCCCAATCTCTTCTCCAGTGCCCTCACCCCCGCCGACACCGCCGCCTGTATGGCCTCGATCACCTACGTCGAGCAGCACCCCGAGCTGGTGCAGAAGCTGTGGGACAATGCCGAATACTTCAAGAAGGGCATTCGGGACCTGGGCATCGATACCGGCCACACCGAGACGCCCATCGTGCCGGTGATGCTGGGCGACGTGAAGCTGGCCAAGGCGTTCAGCGCCAAGCTGTTCGAGTACGGCATCTTTGCCATGGCCCTGGGCTTCCCCACTGTGCCCGAAGGCGCTGCGCGCATCCGCACGATGAATACCGCCGCGCACACTCGGGAGGACCTGGACTTCGCCTTGGAGGTTTTTGCCAAGGTGGCCCGAGAATTGGGCGTGATATAGACGCGCAGGGACGCGATGGGTGCCTGATACATCTTCACCCATCGCGTCCCTGTTGTGACCCCACCTATGGAAGAAACGTCACGTAAACGACAGCGCAGCGGGTGCATCCTGGCCGCTCTGGCCACCCTGGTCACTCTGATCTTGATGGGCTGCCTGTTCACGTCGCTGGTGGCGAACGTCGGCGCGGCAGGCTGGGCGGTGTGGACTCAGCGCCAGTTGCTGCGGGAAGAGGAACGCACCCGCGCCCTCGAAGCGGAGCTCGAACGCCTGCTGGAGATTCTGGACGAGCACGACATCCAGCCGCCGCTCGCTCCCGGTGACGTCCAACTGATGGACACGATCGAAGGGCAGGTGGCGGCCATGCGCGGCTTGCGGCCCGCCTATCCCGTCACGCGGACGCTGATCTCCCAGGACACGCTGCGCGAGCAGACCGAGCAGGACTTCGAAACGGACTTCACTCCCGACGACGCGCGCGATTACGCCCTGGCGCTGGCCGCTTTCGACATGGTCGATCCCGACCTCGACATGTACGGCGTGCTCCTGCGCCTGTATACCGAGCAGATCGCCGGGTACTACGACATCGAGACCGAGCAGGTCTACGTCGTCGCCGACGTCGGGCCGATGGGCCAGACGGAACGGCTCACCTATGCCCACGAGTTCGTGCACGTTCTGCAAGACCAGACCTTCGATCTGGAGGGGATGGGGTTCAGCGACGACGCCGAAGACGTCTACGACAGCGAGTACCTGTACGCCGTGCGCTGCCTGGTCGAGGGGGACGCCAGCCTGCTGGAAAACCAGTTCCTCGCCACCCACTTCGATGCGGACGACGTGCTGGCACTGGCGGAGGAGTCGCTGGAGATCGACATGTCGGTGCTCGATGCGGTGCCCGACGTCCTCGCCGAAAGCCTGTTTTTCCCCTATCGCGATGGGCTGGCCTTCGTCGAAACGCTGTACGAGTCGGGGGGCTGGGCGGCGGTCGATGCCGCGTACGCCACCCCGCCCCTCTCGACGGAGCATATCCTCCATCCGGAACGCTACGTGGCCTACGACGAACCGCAGCTCGTCGCCATCCCCCCGCTGACGGACACGTTGGGAGCCGGCTGGCGTCAGGTGGACGAGGATGTTCTGGGCGAGTACTTCACCCGCTACTACCTGGACCAGCAGATCCCGGCCGACGAGGCTGAAGCGGCCGCCGCCGGTTGGGGTGGCGACCGCTACGCGGTGCATTACCACGCCGCGCGCGACGCCCTGGCGCTCGTCTTTCGCAGCGTGTGGGACACCCCCGGCGACGCCGAGGAGTTCGTGGACGCCTACGTCGGCTATGCCGAGGGGCGCTTCGGCCACGCGCCCGACGTGACCGATCATGCGCGCATGTGTTGGACGGGCGACAGCGACGCGCTGTGTATGCGTTGGGGATCGCTCGATGTTACCATTGCGCTGGGGCCGGATGTGGACACCGCAACGCGTTTGTTGGAAGCGGCTGCGTTCGAGTAGCTTGGCTGTGCTCCGCTCAATGCCGTTGGTAGGTGGGAGTTCGAAGCAGAACGTTCTGCTTCGAACTCCCACCACGTTATCGGGTTGCCAGAACGTCTCCCATTAGGTATAATCCAGCCGATGGATTGCGAAGAGTTCATTCACCCAGTTCTGCACCAGGAACGCGTCGACAATCCCCAGAAACGTCACGTCCGCTGCCTGACTTGCGAGCGTCGCTGTGTCATTGCCCCAGGAGAAACCGGTTGGTGTGGCACGCACCAGAACCGTGACGGCGTTCTGGTGACGCTGACGTATGGAATGGTCACGTCTCTATCTGCCAATCGCATCGAGAAGAAGCCGCTGTACCATTTCTACCCTGGCTCACGCGCCCTCACCACCGGTTCTTCGTCTTGTAACTTCGCATGTCCGTGGTGTCAGAACTGGCACATCTCCAAAGCGCTTCCGAGGGGCGGCACTTTCTACTCGCCCTCTAGCTTTGTGGCCGAGGCGATCAACCGCGACTGTCAGGGCACGTCGATCAGTTTCAACGAACCCACGCTCAGCCTGGAGTGGGTCTGCGAGGTGTTTCGCCTCACCCGCCAGGCCGGGTTGTACAATACCTTCGTCACCAACGGGTACATGACTCTGAACGTTCTGGAACGGCTGGCCCATGCGGGTCTGGATGCGATGAATGTGGACGTCAAGGGGGATGTGAACGTGGTGCAGACGCACTGCGAGGCCGATGTCGAGGTGGTGTGGCGCAATCTGGTTGCGGCGCGGGACCTCGGAATCTGGTTGGAAGTGACGACGCTGGTCATCCCCAGTATCAATGACAATTCGGAGATACTTGTCAGCATCGCCGAGCGAATCAAACGCACGCTGGGGGCGGACACACCGTGGCACGTGACCCGCTACCATCCCACCGAGCACTTTCACATCCCGCCGACGCCCCTCGCCACGCTCGAACATGCCCGCTCCATCGGGCGCGAGGTTGGTCTGAAGTACGTCTACGTCGGCAACGCACCCGGCCACTACGCCGAAAATACCTACTGCCCCTCCTGCAAAAAGATGCTGATCCAGCGCTGGGAGATTCCCACTACGGGCAACCAGATTCGCAAGGGACGCTGCCCGGAGTGCGGAACCGAGATCCCCGGCTGCGGATTGAACTGGCAGAAGTAGCTATGAAACGCACCGATGCGCTCGACGCCATCGTCATCGCCGCCGACCGCTGGCAGCAGCGCCGCCTGCCGATCTGGGAGTTCTCGGACGACCTCGACTGCATCCTGCGCTTGGGGCTGGCTACCGCCTCGGTGGGCGTGGAACTGTCGGATGGCACGTGCGTCCGCCCAGGCGATACGGTGGGCGTGATTCACTTGTGGAACGAGCGCATGCCAGAGATGCCCGCAACCGGCGCTGACGTGGCCTGGGCGCGCACGTTCCTGCGGCTGATGCGCCATTCTTTCCGCTTGATGGCGCGGCACATCGTCGCAAACCGGGACCTGGACGAGATACAGGCATTCGGCGGCCAACTGCCGCTCGTCTACACTCCGGCGACGCTGCGCTATCTCCGGCGGCTGGGGATCGAAGTGTTCGACCGCGTCCCGCCCCGCGGCACGGTCGAAACGGTCGTTGATCTGGCCCTGCGGATTTGGACCTGGTTGATGCGCCGCGCGTTCAATCCAGGCAGCGTCCACAACATCGCGTTCGGTGACCTGGACCGCCGCCCGGCGTGGATCAGCCGGCACACGTTGATCGAACGATACATAAAGGAGACAATCACATGAGAGAAATAACCCTTCCATCGCCCAATCTGGACGGATCCGTGTCGCTGGAGGCGGCCATTGCGGCCCGCCGCTCCGTGCGTTCCTACGGCCCAGAAGAGTTGAGCCTGGACGAGATCAGCCAGTTGCTCTGGTCGGCTCAGGGGGTCACCGGCGCACGTCCAGACCGGCGCGCTGCGCCGTCGGCCGGGGCGCTGCATCCTCTGGAACTGTTCGTCTGCCGTTCGGACGGTGTCTGGCACTACCGCCCGCAAGGTCACCGCCTGATCAAGCACATCGATGAGGACGTGCGCGAGGCGTTGGCCCAGGCCGCGTGGAAGCAGACATTCTTGGGCAAGGCCTCGGTGGTGTTCTTGATGAGCGCCGTCATCGACCGCACGACGGGCAAGTACCAGGAGCGCGGCCGGGTGCGCTACGTGCCGATGGACGCGGGCCACGCCGCCGAAAACATGCTGCTCCAGGCGGTCGTTTTGGGGCTGGGCGGGGTGCCGGTGGGTGCGTTCCAGGATGCAGAGGTGGCGCGCGTTGCGCATCTTCCTTCCGATCAAGACCCGCTCTACTTGATCCCCGTCGGCAAGTTGCGTGGGGGGGAGTAAGCCAGCCGCAGCGCGATTGGAAGCCGGTCAGCCGGGCGCGCGGTACGCAGCCGTACCGCGCACGCTCTGCTTCATCACTCACGGTGACGACGTGCTGCTTCTGCGCGGCGCACCAGACAAACGCCTGTGGGCCGACCGCTACAATGGCATCGGCGGGCACGTCGAGAGCGACGAAGACGTGCGCTCGGCCGCGCTGCGGGAGATCGCGGAGGAGGCCGGGCTGCCGGTGGCCAACCTGCGCCTGCGCGGGGTCGTCAACGTGCGCACCGACCCGCGCGCGGCCGGCGTCATGCTCTTCATCTTCACCGCCGAGGCGCTGGAACGCGCGGTGCACTCTTCCCCCGAAGGCACCCCCACCTGGGTGGCGCGGGAGCGCATCGCAACGTTGGACCTGGTCGACGACCTGCCGGTGGTTCTGCCGCGCGTCCTCACGATGGACGCCGGCGATCCCCCTTTCTTCGCCCATTACCGGTATGACGAAACCGGGCGGTTGGAGATTCGGTTTGCAGAAGCGTAGGGAGCGCGACGTCAGTGCGCCCCGTCTACCAGCCGGCGGATGAGGCCCACCAGCGCCTGCTCCAGCCGTTCCTGGTGGTGCCAGAGCAGGTAAGCCAGCGCCGAACCTGCGGCGGCCATGCCCGCCCAGGCCCAGCCGGGCAGCACGGACGCGTGCGCCCCTAGCCAGCAAGCGACTACCATCCCCGGCAGCCGCCCCAACGTCGACAGGAGCATCATCCACGGAATGGGGAGCGCGCTCATGCCGATCACGAAGCACGTCACGTCGTCTGGGAGGAAGGGGAAGAGAAATACGAGGAAGAAGAAGGCTGCCCCCTGGCGCTGGGCGATGCGGTCCCACGCCGCGAGCCGCTCCGCCGCCACGAGGCGCACCACCAGCGGCCGCCCGAACCAGCGCCCCAAGGCCATCGCTACCACCGATCCCAGCATCACGCCCAGGGCGCTGTACGCCGTTCCCCGCGCTACGCCGTACAGGTAGCCGTTGGTCACGCCGACGGCCTGCCCGGGGATGGGGGCAAGCAGCACTTGCGCTGCGTTGAGCAGGATGCTGACGAGCGGCCCCCAGGCTCCGAATCCGGCGACCCACGTTTGGACTGCCTCACGCTGCGCCAGGAGGCGGTAGAGGTCGGGACCCCAGAATGCTGCCATCAGGAGTAGCCCTCCCAACAAACCGAGCGGCAAGAGACGTTTGTGGGGCGCGTTCTTCAAGGCGTTTCCCCATTTCTGCTTAGCTTGACAAAGTCACATTAGTACAAAACTATTCCGAAAATAGACCGTCTCGATGTAGGGCGGGTTTCTTACCCGCCGACCAGCGGTTACCAGGACTTTGCAGGGGCTCCGTCCCTGCACCCCGCCGGGGGAACCTGCGGTTTCCCCGGACCCCTTCCGCAAATGGGCCTGGGTCAACGCCTCAGGCGGCCCCCCTTGTTCCGCCCGGTCTCCTGACCGGGCGGAACGGC
>JAFGOJ010000360.1 GCA_016926575.1 Anaerolineae bacterium
CGCCTCAGGCGGCCTTCACCCTCCCGCAGGTTCCAAACCTGCGGGAGGGTGGGCATTTTCTGCCCTTTGTGGTGGCCCGCAGGGCCGCAGTGATCGATTCCCTGTTGACAAAAGTTAATCGATATGTTATAATTCTTAATATAACGATTAATTTTCTTTAGTTTCAGGAGGAGACGCGATGTATCCAGTGTTTGCGGAGTGTCCGGTGTGTCACGGTGATTTGGCGGTGACGCGGATGGTGTGTCGCAACTGCGGCTCGGCGTTGGAGGGACGTTTCACGATGGGGCGGCTTTTCCAACTGACCCCCGAACATCTCCATTTCGTGGAGGTCTTTGTCCGTTGCGAGGGGAAGATCAACCGCGTACAAGAGGAGTTGGGTGTATCTTATCCCACAGTGCGCAGCCGGCTGGAGGAGATCATCCGCGCCCTGGGGTACGAGGTCGGTAGCGCGCAGGAGGCGAGCAGCGTGCCGCGCCAGGACGTCCTGGAGCGGTTGGCGCGCAAGGAAATCACCTCGGAAGAGGCGTTCCGGCTGTTGAACGGCTAGGGGTTGGGCAGGCGCGAGTCTGGCAAGGAGGAAGAGATGGTCAAAAGAGTGCTTGAAACGTCATCTACGCCCCGCGTCGTCGTGACCGAATGCTTGGGCGATCTGGTCGTGAAGGGTTCGGATGAGCCGCGGGTGATGCTCCGCTTGCAGGGCAGCGCCGAGGAAGTGGTCCTGGAGCAGGCGGGCGAGACGATCACGTTCGCCTCGCAGGTGGACGCTATTCTCGCCTGTCCGTTGGGTACGACGTTGTCGATCGCGGCTGTGCGCGGCGACCTCAGGGTCAAGTCGCTGAGCGGCTCTCTCTCCATCGGCACGGTCAACGGCGATGTTTCGCTGCAGGACGTCGGCCCCGTCGCGGTGGAGGAGATTTTTTGTGACATGCGGGTGCAGCAGGTGGCGGGCGACCTGGTCGTGGCGTCGCTGCGCGGGGATGGGCGCATCACAGACGTGGCAGGTATGCTCTCGCTCCAAGAGGTGGGCGGGGACTTGCGCGTCGACGGAGTGCGCGGCGGCATGTCGGTGCAGGTGGGGTCGGACGTTCGCCTGGGGCCCCCCTACACCCCCGGCGCGGCGTATCGTGTGGAAGCGGGCAGTGACGTGCGCATCGATGTGCCCGAGGATGCCAGCCTGAGCATGTCGCTACGGGCCGGCGGGCGCATTCGCTCCCACCTTCCTGCCTTGGAGTTGGTCGAGGGGGGCGAGGAGACGACGGGCGTGCTGGGGACTGGCGGTGCGGCGTTGAAGGCTGTGGCGGCCGGGCACATTTCCCTGCGTGAGGTGGAACCTGGGGCGGTTCCAGGCGAGGATTTGGAGTTCGGCTTCGTGGGCGATTTCGAGGGGCTGGGGGCCGCCATCGAGATGCGCATCGCCGACGCGATGGCAGAGATGGAAGCCCATCTGCAAGAGAGCCTGGGGCGGGTCAGCAGTGACGCGGTGCGCCAGCGGATCGAGCATGCGCATCATGAAGTGGAGCGCGCGCGCCACGAGGCACAGCGGGCCGCGGAGCAGGCCCGCCTGCAACAGGAGCGCGCCGAGCGGCGCTGGCAGCGCGTCAGTGGTCACCGCCATCCTCCCGCGCCCCCCTCGGTGAGTGACGAAGAGCGCATGCGGGTGTTGCGCATGGTCGAAGAGGGGCGCGTTTCCCCCGAGCAGGCCGCCGATTTGCTCGCAGCCCTGGAAGGCCGTTGATGGTTGCCGCTACGATCCGCCGCCAGGCCGAAAGGCTCCAGCCGTTCGACCCGTTTCGCCACCTGCAACAGGTCGCCGACCTGATCGGGCTGGCGTTTGCGGGCGATCTGGGGCCCGGCGCGCGCTACATCCTGCGCCGGATGCAGCAGATGGCGCGTTGGGGCGGGTTGAGCCTGTGGCTGATGGGGGTCGATGCCGGCTGGAACGCGCCGGGGTTCGTGTGGATCGAAGAGGGACGGGTGGTCGGGAACATTTCGCTGCGCCGCGCCGCGCGTGGCGGGGGGTGGATGATCGGCAACGTGGCCGTGCACCCCGACTGGCGGCGGCAGGGTGTCGCGCAGGCGTTGATGGACGCGGCCATCGACATGGCCGAGAGTCGCGGCGGGACGTGGGTGGGGCTGGAGGTGCGGGCAGACAACGCGCCGGCGCACCAATTGTACGAGCGGATGGGGTTCGCCGTGGTCGCGGAAACGCTCGAACTGGAGCGCCCGGCCGACCTGGCCTGGCCGTTGCTCGCCACTCCCTCTCTGTCCTGGCGCAAGGCGAGGGCGCTGGACGGCGCGGCGCTCTACCGCATCGCGCAAGAGGGACTTACGTCCGTCCAACAGGAGAGCATCGAAGTGCGCCGTTCGGCGTACAAGACCGGGCTGGAGACGCGCCTGGTGGCGTGGATGGAGGGGTGCCGCGAGGGCCAGTGGGTGGCCGAGGCGGAGGGCAGCGTCGTGGGGGGCGCGCTCGTGCGCAGCCGCCGGCCCGCGCGCTGGCACGAGGTCGACGTGCTGGTGGCCCTGTCGCGTCTGAACGACCTGGGGCCGCGGCTGGTGGCGTGTGTGGCGGGCGAGCTATCTCGCCGCCCGGCATGGGCGGTGACGACGGTGCTGGCGGGGCCGCGTGAAGCGCTCGCGCCGGCGTGGGCGGCGTTCGGTTTGCGGCAGGTGCGGCGGTTGCTGCACATGCGGCTTGCGTTGGGAAAGCCGGTGCGCGTCTTGGGCGAGTGAGGGGTGTGAGGGAGGGCGACATGTCACGAGAGACGATTGAACGGACGTTTTCGGTCGATGGGGTGTGTCGGTTGACGGTGACCAACATCCGCGGCCTGGTGGACGTGCAGCCAGGCGACGAGGGCACGGTGGCGGTCACAGCCATCAAGCATACGGCGTCTGGCGATGCGGATCGGACGCACGTCGAGATCGAACAGGCGGCGGACGGGTCGGTTGCGGTGCGGACGCGGTTCCGCGAGGGGGCGCGTGCGGGGAAGGCGTGCAAGGTGGACTACGTCGTGCGGGTTCCGCGCGCGTGTTGCCTGACCGCGCGCTGCGTCAGCTCTGCGATGTCGGTCATTGGGCTGGAGGGAACGTTTGACCTGGAGACGGTCTCCGGCAAGATGAGGCTGGCGTATCTGATCGGGCGGATCACGGCGGTCAGTGTGAGTGGCGACGTCACCGGTCAACGGCTGATTGGGCCGGCGGCGTTCAAGTCGGTCTCCGGCAACGTGTACCTCACCGACTCGCTCTTGTCGTCGCTGGAGGGGACGTCGGTGGACGGCGAGGTGGCGTACGTGGGCGCGTTGGATGATGGCCCGTACCGGTTCCAGACTGTGTCTGGCAGCGTCAGTCTGTCGGTGCCGGCCGAGAGCCGTTGCAGCATCGACATCACCAATGTGAGCGGCCGGTTCAGGACCTCGCTGCCGGTCACGCGGAGTGAGTGCCGGTTTGGGATGCTGCACGCCGACTTGCGGGGCGGCGGGCCGCTGATCCGGTTCGAGACGATCTCGGGCCATCTGATTGTCGCCGGCCAGTGACGATTTTGGAAACTCGTGATAGTAGAGCAGGTTTCTAACCTGCCGAATGTGGGGAGTCATTCAATTCAGGAGTTGATAGATGAGTACAGCAGGAAACAGACGTGCCGACCGAAAGTGGACACTACCTTTCTTCTCGATTTGGAGCGGACAACAGCTTTCGTTGGTC
>JAFGOJ010000361.1 GCA_016926575.1 Anaerolineae bacterium
CTGACCGACCTGACCCCCACTGCACACGCGCTGCTGGCCTATCACTGGACCGAGGCCCAAGATTGGATCAAGGCGGCCGAATACCATCAACAGGCTGGCGCGCATGCGCAATCTGTATACGCCAACCACGAAGCCGCCGTGCATTATACACAAGCCCTCGAAGCGCTAAAACGCCTGTCCCGCCCCGTCGATCCCGTCCGCGCCTTTACCCTGCACCAGGCGCGGGAGACCGTCTATGCGCTCTTGGGAGAGCGTTCCAAGCAGGCCTCTGATCTGGATGCTATGGAGAAGTGGCTGGCCCATCCCACGCTGGACACCCCAAATCGCCGCATCTACGTGAACTTGCGCCGCGTCGCTTATTACGAAGCAATCAGCGATTATTCACAGGCTTTCGACGCCGTCCGTGAGGCGGCAAGACAGGCGGCACAGGCTCAGGATAGCCAGTCCGAATACCAGGCGCATCTCCGCTGGGGCCGGTTGCTGCAACACAGTGGCGATTTCGAGCCGGCCCAACAGCACCTGGACCAGGCACGTGCGTTGGCCCAAGCTATGGATGACTCAACAGCGCAGGCAGTCAGCCTGAACGAATTGGGCGCATTGGCCTTTGTGCGCGGGGAGTATGGCGCAGCACTCGCGTTCCATCGCCGCGCGCTCGAGTTGGCCGCTCAAGGCAGCGATCGAGCGGTACAGGCCAGCATCCATAACAACCTGGGAAACGTGTGGCATTACCTGGCCGACTACTCGGCGGCGCTGACTGGGTACTCCCAGGCGCTATCGCTGCTGCGGGCGATGGGCGACCGGCGCGGCGAGGCGCGTACCCTCTACAATCTCGCCTGCGTCTATCACGACAGCGGCGACCGAGAGGCTGCGCGCAGCACGTTGGAGCAGGTATGCGACCTGACGCACGCGATCGGCGACCGGCGTATCGAGGGGTACGGTTGGGTATATTTGGGGCTGGTGTTGGAATACTTGGGACAGTTCGAGGCTGCCCAGGATGCTTACCGCAAGGGATTGGCGCTGCGGCGCGAGGTGGGATTGCACGCGCTGGCAATTGACGCGCTCGCTGGGCTGGCGCGCGTGGCCTCGGCTCAAGGCGACCACGCCGAGGCGGTGAGCCACGCCGACGAGGTGCTGGCCTGGCTGGAAGAACGCGGCCCCGACGGCGTGGGCGATCCTTGCCTGGCCTACCAGGGTGCGTACCGCGCCCTGTTGACCGCTGGACAGGTCGAACGTGGAGAGGCGGCGCTGCGGGCGGCCTACGGGCTATTGATGACCTATGCCGGTACGATTTCAGACCCGGCGCGTCGCCACGCCTACCTGCACGATATCGAACCGGGGCGCACAATTTGGGACGACTATCACGGGTTGAATGACTGCCGCGTAACAGTGCGCTTGCCTCGCACGGGCGCGCCTCTACGCCGTGCCTTGCGCGACGACGAAACCGTCGAGGTCACCTGGACCGTCAGCTCGCCGGCGGACGAGAAGATTTCCAACAAGGCCTCGCGCCGCCAGCATCGTCTCCTGCGCCTGCTGCGCGAAGCGCACGATCAGGGCACTGCCCCTTCACACCAGGACCTGGCCGACGCGCTGCACGTCAGCTTGCGCACCATCGAGCGCGATGTCGACGCTTTGAACCGCCAGGGCATCGGCGTCCCGCCCACGCGAGGGAAAATGTCGGCTTAACTCAACCCCACTCGACAGACGAAGACAATCGAGAGACACCCGTGTGATACACTGCCACTCATACAAGAGCGGCAGTGTTTGCGTTTCTTTGAGGTGGTCGACGGGTGAAAGAAACCATAGCGCACCGAGAGTCGTTCATCGTCCGTATCCGGCGCGGAAAAGACCCAGCCGACTGGTTGGGCTGGGTGCAGCACGTTCGTACAGGAGAGGAGGTCTGTATACGCAATGTGAGCGAACTGGCGACGTTCATTGAGAGCCGAGCCGCCCTTTCTTCTGAAACGGGCGTGACGAAGCTTCGGTAAGTGTGTGACGGTTACCTTCCCGGAAGCTTCCGCAGCTTCCGGGAAGGTTGAAACAACAAAAAGGAGAGAATAGATGAAACACAGAAGTAGGTTGAAAGGTCTGGTTGCTTTGTTTCTGGTCTTGGTCATAGGCAGTGGCGTGCTGGCGATTCGCTCTACCCAGGCCCAGGAACCAACGCCACAGGACAGCGCCATCATTCGAGGGACAGCACTAGGCTCGGCATTTACGTACCAGGGACGGCTCGCCGACTCCAGCACAGGAGATCCTATCGCCGGGCCGTGCGATTTTCAGTTCAGCTTGTGGGACGCGGCCGGTGGAGGGACGCAGATCGGCAGTACGCAGACCGCGAGCAACGTGACGCTGAGTGATGGCTCTTTCAGCGCCACGCTCGATTTCGGCGCAGATGCCTTCGAGGGAGAGGCGCGCTATCTCCAAATTGGCGTGCGCTGCCCTGCCGGCAGCGGCGGCTACACCACCCTCAACGGACGAGTCGCACTGACCGGCGCGCCCTATGCGCACAGCCTGCGCCCAGGAGCAACGATTGAAGGATCGTCCATATATGCCATTTTGAGTGCGCGCAACGCAAGCACCGGTGAAGGGGTACGTGGCGAGACGGTGAATGGGTGGGGCGTCGCTGGGGTCGTCGATTGGACGAGTGGCGGCACCGGGGTGGGTATCTATGGACAGGGTGGCTTCTACGGGCTGGGCGGCGAGTTCCAGAACGTGACCTCAGACCTCCCGACCGTGCGTATCACGAACTCGAATTACTCGGCAGGAGGGCCGGCGTTGGAGGTGTATGGAGGGACGGTCATCACCGCCAGCGAGGGCTATGCGGCCCTCGAAGTCATCAATCAAAAGAGTACCGTCGCTGCCTATGGCTTGGTCGGCCGAGCCACCTCGACCAGCGGCGTGGGGGTCATGGGAACAGCGCCGAGCGTCGGCGTCTATGGCGCGGGCGATGGCTATGGCGTGCAGGGGGTGACGGACGCAGTCGCCGCCAGCGGCGTCTTTGGCCAGAACGTGCACGATTCCAGCGGCTATGGCGTGTACGGCGACGGCTTCCGCGGCGTGCAGGGCTGGTCCAATAGCCACAATGGCGCCGGCGGCTTTTTCGTCAACGTGGCTACGACGGATTCTGTGGACTCGGTGGGCGTGTGGGCTGGCAGCTATTACGGCGACATCATCCAGGGCCACGAGTTGGATTCAAATGGCAATTCGATCCAACGGCGCTTCCGCGTCACCTATGATGGCTACGTCTACGCCGATAACGGCTACAACACACCCGCGGCCGACTTTGCTGAGATGTTGCCGGCGGTGGCCGACCTCGAACCGGGCGACGTGCTGGCAATCGGCCCCGATGGACGCCTGGTGCGCAGCAGCGAAGCGTACCAGCCTACCGTCATGGGGGTCTACTCGACCGACCCCGGTTTCCTGGGCGGCGCGGGGGATGGTGAAGACCTGGCGGGGCAAGTCCCGCTGGCCGTTGTCGGCGTGGTCCCGGTCAAAGCCAGCGCCGAGAACGGCCCGATCCAGCCCGGCGATATGCTTGTCGCCTCGTCAATACCGGGACACGCGATGCTCGCCGATCTCAACCCACCTGTCGGGACCGTAATCGGCAAGGCGTTGGGGCCGCTGGAGAGCGGCACGGGCGTCATCCTGATGCTCGTCATACTCCAGTAGGGGGTTGTGATGGACAAGCGTATGAAATACAGTATCATTTTACTGAGCATCATCGCTGCGTTACTGACGAGCAGCGTGGCATTGGCCCAGACTGGCGGTGGTTACGACCTAACCTGGTGGACGGTGGATGGCGGTGGCGGTACGGTTAGCAGCGCTGCCTATGAGTTAGCCGGAACGATCGGCCAATCCGACGTGGGGGTCGTGCTTTCGGGAGGTGAGTTCACGTTGTACAGTGGCTTCTGGTCCAGCGGCACGACCCAATATATGATCTACCTGCCGCTTATCTTGAGAGGCAGTTCTTCCTAATTTGACGACGGCACACTAGCGCGAAACTTCCCGGTCTACCGCCGGCTGTCATTGCGAGGACTTCGACGCCGACTTCCGCCTGCTCCAGATCCACAGCGCGGAGATCACGGTGCCGGACGTGGCGGGGCCGCTGCCTTGGGAGTGGCGCGCGACAACCGGGAGGCTGGTCAACCAACCGGCTTAAAGATGCTGCCTGTAGCGTTTCACTTGCGGACGGCGATGTCGGAGATGGCATCGCCGTCCATACGTTTCAGGCAGGTTCGTCGCAAGATCAGAAGAAGGGTATGTAGTTCGTCACGCTGTGGAGGATGGAGGCCGCCGCAATCCCCCCGCTCCGTTCTCGCACGTACCCGAACACCACCCCGGCGAAGAAGGTCCACATGCCGTGATACCAGGATGCCAAAGCCAGCGGTCTCCACGCGACGTGCCAAAGGCCGAACAATGCAGCCGCAACGACCACC
>JAFGOJ010000362.1 GCA_016926575.1 Anaerolineae bacterium
ACCCCCACCCCCTCGCCTGAGCCATGAGAACGCCCTCAGGCTACGTCAGCGATACAGAGATGGTGCGCTTGATCCGCGGGGCGCAGGAGCTCGGCATCCACCTCGACGATAAGCACATGGTCCTCTTTCGCATCTATTACGATGCACTGGTGGAATGGAACGAGCGTTTCAACCTGACCGCCATCACCGATTTCGAGGGCGTGCAAATCCGTCACTTTCTCGATTCCCTCTCGTGCCTGCCGGCACTGCCGCACAGGGATATCCAGGGCGGGGCGCGGCTGATCGACGTCGGGACAGGGGCCGGGTTTCCCGGCATCCCGTTGAAGATCGTCTGCCCAGACCTATCGCTGACCCTGTTGGAGGCGACACAGAAGAAGATCGGGTTCTTGGAACACGTCGTAGGGACGATGGGGTTGCGCGGTGTGACGTTCGTCAACCGCCGCGCCGAGGAGTGGGGCCAGGACGCCGAGGGCCGCGAGCGGTACGATTGGGCGGTGGCGCGGGCAGTGGCCGAACTGCCCACGCTGGCCGAGTACCTGCTGCCTTTGGCGCGGGTGGGCGGCAAGGTCCTGGCCCAAAAGGGGGAAAACGGCCCGGCCGAGGTCCACGCCGCCGAGAGAGCCATCCATCTGCTGGGCGGGCGCGTCTCGCGCCTGGTGCCGGTGACGATCCACGGTCTGGCGGAGAGCCGCTACATCGTCGTCATCGACAAGGTCGCGGCAACTCCCGAGAAGTATCCCCGCCGTCCAGGCATGCCGGCCAAGCGCCCGCTGGGGTAGACGCACGACACGCGTCCTTACGCGCCTTTCAGGTCCCGCGCGTGCATCAGTTGGTGGCCGTAAATGGCGTTGATCAGCACCTCCAGCTTGACCGTCCCCAGTGCCGGGTGGTGGCCTTCCCGCTCCAAAGCGGTTTCGTCCAGCGTCTTGACCCAGTCCACAGTCTGCCGGCGGGCCGCGCGCAGACCTTCCAGCAGCGCCTGCGGCGGGATGCCGGCCAGGCGCTGCTGCTCCTGAGCATTGAAGCCATTGTAATCGAATCCCTGCGGCGCGCCGGACCCGCCCGCGGCGATGTCCTGGGCGATGCGGAGCAATCCCTCCTCGGCGGAGAGGAGGTGCGCTGCCAGGTCGCGCACGCTCCAGCGGTACGGCTCGACGTAGAGCGTGGCGTCCCATTCCTCAGCCGCGAGCGCGTGAAAGAGCTCGTCCATCTTGAGCTGGCCCTTTTCGAGCCGCGCGACGAGTTTTTCGATACGCTCGCTCACTCGCGCACCTCGTACAATTCCAACAGGACGCCGTGGGCCGAGCGCGGGTGGACGAAGACGTAGCGCGTGCCGTGGGCGTCGGTTTTGGGGGCATCGCTCAACAGCCGCGCGCCGCCCGCCTTCAACTGCTCCATTGCCGCGTCGATGTCGGGCACTTTCAGGCAGATGTGGTGCAGCCCTTCGCCGCGCTTCTCCAGGAAACCGGCAACGCCGCCCTCCGCGCTCAACGGCTGGAGCAGTTCCAGTTCCGCCTCGCCGGCGGGCAGGAACGCGATCTCGACGCCCTCTTCGGGCACGGCGCGCCGCTCGGCGAGCTCCAGACCGAGCGCGTCTTGGTAAAACGCCAGCGCTTCGTCCAGGTTGCGCACGGCAATGGCGATGTGGTGAAGGTTCATTGATTCACTCTCCTTATGCTCACAACTCACCTATACACCAGCACGTACCGCCCGCGCGTGCCGGCGGTCGTGGTGGAGTAGAGATACGTCGCAGGACCGACGAGGACCAGGTCTCCGTGGCCCACGCCGACGTTCCCCGGCAGGTCCATGACGATCGGGTTGCCGGGATACGTCTCCCACGCCCCGTCGAGAGTGGGGCCGGCGCTGCGGGCCAGTCCCAGGGCGAACTGGTCGTCGACGACGGTGGGGTTGCTGGGGCCGCGCACGCCCTCGTAGACCATGTAGTAGCGCTCGCCCCAGCGCGCCACGTCGGCGGACGAGATGGTGCGGAAGTCGAAGTACGGGTTGGCCGCGCTGCCGAGCGCGTCCAGTGGACCGTAGCCGTTCACTGCGCCGAAGAGCGGGTTCGAGGCACACAGACGCAGCCCACCGGCCCCGCTGTACGTGTCGCCCACCAGGCAGCCCATATGTCCGGGGTCGCGCCCCAGGCCGACGAAGACGTAGAGCGCGCCGCCTTCGACGTAGATGCCCGGCGGTGCACCCACCAGGCAGTTCCCGTACTCCCGCTCGTTCCAAATATTGGGATGATCGCCAATCGACGCGCCCGTGGGGCACGTCTCGGCGTTCCACTGCCCCGTGTTGGGGACGTGGGCCTCGCCGGACCAGCGCAGGCCGTCGCTGGAGGTGCGCATATAGGACCCCGCGCCCCACTCGTAGACAATGTAGACGCGATCGGTCTCGAAGAAGATGCGCGGGTACTGCTGCTGGTGGGTGTGGTCGGCGGCCGTGCAGGGGCAGGAGAGGCAGGGAAAGAGGCAGACCGGATTCTCCAGCACGAAGTGTTGGCCGCCGTCGGTGCTGCGCCACAGCGTGACGCAGCCGGGGAAGGGCGCGGGATCTCCGCATTGGTCTACCACCCCCGCCGACGGGTAGCTGGCGTGAAGATAGGACCAGAACTCGCCGTTGCCCCGGTAGACCGTGTCCGATTCACCGATGGGCAACCCGACGTCGGGGATTTCCAGCATCCACTCGGCAGCGCCGGCCCAGAAGTCGTCGAGTGAGGCGAACGCGCGGCCGGGCGGCGGCGCGGGAGACCAATCGGGCAGGGCCGGTTCGGGGGTCGCTGTGGGCGGGGCGGGCGTGGGCGACGGCGGGTCGGTGGGGAAGGGCGTAGCGGTGGGAGACGGGGGCGGGTCGGTGGGGAGGGGCGTAGCGGCGGGCGAGGGCGTCGCCGTTGCGGTGGGAG
>JAFGOJ010000363.1 GCA_016926575.1 Anaerolineae bacterium
ACATCTTCGCGTTCGGGGCGGACCACAGTCCGCCCCGCCGCCCGGCGGACTGTGGTCCGCTGGGAACAATGAAGGTGCCGGGCACCTCAGGCCGCATTTTCGTCCATTGGTTGTGAGCAAAGCGATCATGGCCTCTATTCCGAAACCAATCGCCTCTAGCGGCAACTACCGCGTATTGTATACCGCGCCGGGTGGACGGTCAAGCTCAAATCATTGACTTCCCCGCCGACTTGCGTTATACTGCCCCCGTTTGGCCGTGTAAGGGGGCGATGATGGCGATTCGAGCGGTGATTTTCGATTTCGGCAGCGTGTTGGTGCGCCTGGAGGACCCAGGTCCGCGCCGGGCGTGGGAGAAGCGGCTGGGCCTGCCCGAAGGCGGGCTGGCCGAACTGGTCTTTGGGTCGGAGGTGGCGGCGCGCGCCTCCGTGGGCCAGGCGCCCGACAGCGCGGTGTGGGACCACGTCGCGCGGGTGCTGGGGTTGGACGAGGCGCAGTTGGCGCAGCTCTACGCCGACTTCTGGGCCGGCGACCACCTCGACACGGCGCTGGTTGCGTTCCTGCGCAGCCTGCGCCCGCGCTACAAGACCGCCATCCTCAGCAATGCCCAGTACGGCGCGCGCGACGCCTTCATGGACGTGTACGGGCTGCACCACGTGGTCGACCTGATGGTCATCTCTGCTGAAGAGGGTGTGGCCAAGCCCGACCCTCTCATTTACCGGCGCACCCTGGAGCGGCTGGACGTGCAGCCCACAGAGGCGCTCTTCGTCGACGACCGCCTGGAGAACGTCGCGGCGGCGCGCGCGCTGGGGATGCGCGCGGTGCACTTCAGCGACCCTGAGACGGCCCTTGCCCAGGTGCGAGAGATCCTCGCCGAGGCACCCCTTGACGCGTAGCCGGCGCATCGTCGTCGTTGGCACCACCGGCTCCGGCAAGACCACCCTGGCAGGGCAGTTGGCCCGGCGCATCGGCTGCCCGCACGTTGAATTGGACGCCCTGCACTGGGAGCCCAACTGGACCGAGGCCCCGCTGGAGCGGTTCCGCGCGCGCACGTGCGAGGCGTTGAGCGGCGCGTGCTGGGTGACCGACGGCAACTACAGCAAGGTGCGGGACATCGTCTGGGGCCGCGCCGATACGCTGGTGTGGCTCGATTATTCGCTGGCGGTGGTCTTTTGGCGGCTCTTTCGGCGTGCGGTGCGCCGGATCGCCACGCAGGAGGAACTGTGGGGCGGCGGAAACCGGGAGACTTTCCGGAAGCAGTTCCTCAGCCGTGATTCCCTCTTCGTGTGGGCATTGAAGACCTATCGCCGGCGCAAACGGGAGTATGCCACGCTCCCCGTGCAGCCCGAGTACGCGCACCTGCGCGTCATTCGTCTGCGCTCCCCACGCGAGACGGCCGCCTGGTTGGCCGGCTGGGGGGAGCACGATGACGCGTAACGTATCACTGTGGCGAGTGGCAGCGGTGTGGTGGCCGCTGGCGGGCAGTTGGCTGCTCATGTCGGCGGAGCAGCCGGCGATGAGTGCCGTCGTGGCCCGCCTGGCCGCGCCGGAGATCAACCTGGCGGCTTGGGGCGGGGTCGTCTTTCCTTTGATCTTGATCATCGAATCGCCCATCATCATGCTGCTCTCCGCCTCCACGGCACTGAGCAGGGACTGGGATTCCTACCTTCGAATCCGCACGTTCATGATGTGGGCCGGAGCGGTATTGACGGTGCTGCATGTACTGGTCGCCTTCACGCCCGTCTACTACGTCGTCGTCGAGGACATTTTGCGTTCCCCCGCGGAGATCGTCGAACCGGCTCGCATCGGCCTGATGATCATGACGCCGTGGACGTGGGCCATCGCCTTCCGGCGCTTCAACCAGGGTGTGATGATCCGCTTCGGCCACCCGCGGGCGGTGGCCCTGGGCACGCTGATCCGCCTCGCCGCCGACATCGCGGTGCTGGTGGGGGGCTACCTGATCGGCACGATTCCGGGCATCGTCGTCGCCAGCAGCGCCATCGCGGCGGGGGTCGTCGCCGAAGCGATCTACGCCGGGCTGCGCGTGCGGCCTGTGATACGGGAGCAACTGCGCCACGCGCCGGCGGCTGCACAGCCGCTGACCTGGCGCGTCTTCGTGGATTTCTACCTTCCGCTGGCGCTGACGTCGCTGCTCAATCTGGTCGTCCAGCCTCTGGGCAGTGCGGCGATTGGGCGCATGCCGCAGGCGCTGGCCTCTCTGGCTGTGTGGCCTGTCGTCACAGGGGTAATCTTCGTCCTGCGCAGCCTGGGCGTGGCTTACAACGAGGTCGTCATTGCCCTGCTGGACGAACCGGGCGCGGCGCGCCAACTGCGCCGCTTCGCCGCGCTGTTGGTCGTATCGTCGACGGCCTTGCAACTGCTCCTCGCGGCTACGCCGTTGGGGGAACTCTGGTTCCGGAACATCTCTGCGCTGCCTGAGCGCCTGCTTCCGTTGGCCACCACCGGCATGTGGTTGGCCGTGCTGCTGCCCGGCTTGAACGTCCTGCAGAGCTGGTATCAGGGAACCCTGACGTATTGCCGGCGCACGCGGGGCATTACCGAGGCCTTGGGGATTTTCTTGGTGGTGACCAGCGCGGTGCTGTGGTTGGGGGTGCAGCGGGGCGAGGTTGCGGGGCTGTACGTGGGCCTGGCAGCCTTCACTGTGGGCAGCCTGGCGCACACGGCATGGGTATGGTTGCGCAGCCGTCCGGCCATGCGATCCGTGCGCGACCAGGCCCATTCTTAAGGAAGGGCGCATTTGTTGTTGGGGGCAACGGCAAAAACCAGCCACGAATTCACACGAATTGACACGAAAAAGGCCCAAAATTCGTGTCGATTCGTGGCCAAAAAAT
Organism: Anaerolineae bacterium; assembly: GCA_016926575.1. Classification (GTDB taxonomy): domain Bacteria; phylum Chloroflexota; class Anaerolineae; order B4-G1; family DUEL01; genus JAFGOJ01. The sequence continues at coordinate 2,850 of JAFGOJ010000363.1, forward strand.
CATTGACTGCCCCAGGCGGCAAATGCACCCCTAAGAAGAGCGG
>JAFGOJ010000364.1 GCA_016926575.1 Anaerolineae bacterium
ACCCCGCCGGGGAAACGGGTAAACCTGCGGTTTACCTTCCGGTTCCCCCGGACCCCTTCCGCAAATGGGCCTGGGTCAACGCCTAAGACGGCCTTCACCCTCCCGCAGGTTTAGAACCTGCGGGAGGGTGGGCATTTTCTGCCCTTTGTGGTGGCCGGGCCGCTACGCGGCCTAAGGCCGTGGCGACTGCATCCCCCATCAGCATCCGATAGACCGCGACCGTCTGAGCGGCGATGTGAGTCTGTGTGTAGTGGGCCAACACCCGCTCTCGCCCGCGCCGGGCCAGGTCGGCGCGCAGGGCGGGGGCGGCGGCCAGGCGTGCCAGGTGCGCGCGCAGGGCGGCCGCGTCACCCTCGGGGAAGACCAGCCCCGCGTCTCCAATGACGTGGGGAATCTCACCACAGTCGGAGCCTACCACAGGCACGCCGCACGCCATCGCTTCGATCAGCACGCGCCCGAACTGCTCGATCCAGTTGGGGCGGGAGCGGGAGGGCAGTACCAGGGCGTCGAGCTGGTGGTAAAATTCCGGCATCTGGAGGGAGGGGACGGGCGGCTGGAAGGTGATGCGCTCGCCCAATCCGAGCCGGCGCGCCTGGGTCTCCAGGCTGGCGCGGCACGGCCCGCTGCCCAACACCACCAGACGCACGGCGTCGAGCCCGGCCGCCGCGGCCAACAACAGGTCCGCGCCCTTCTCCTCCACCAGCCGCCCGGCGAACCCCACCCGCAGCACCTCTCTCGCAGCGCGCGAGGGCGGCGGCGCGAAGAACTGCGGGTCGACTCCGAACTGAGGGATAACGCGTAGCGGCCCGGTGAACCCCTTGGCACGCCAGACGCGCTCGGCGGTGTGATTGCCCACGATCGCGCCATCGGCGTGGCGCAGGCAGTACCGCTCGAAAAGCGAGAAAGGTGGCGGGTAGCGCCGCTGCAGATTCTGCCAGCTAAACCACACCGTGCGACAGCCCGCCCGCCGGGCCGCCAGCATGCCGTGGAACGTCGCCAGATTGTACGGTTCCTCGTCCATGTGGACCAGGTCGGGCCGCAGCGTGCGAATATGGTGCCCCAGGCGCGGGTAGAAGTGGAGGTGGAAGCTGCCGTTGAACGCCATCGGCTCGACGATCAGCCGGTAGCCGTGTGTGTGCGCCCGCTCCAGGCGCGTCATGCCGCCGGCCTCCTTCCAGTGAGGCGGCACGATGACGCTCAGCGTCACGCCGTCGTGCCGGGCTATCTCTTCCAATTTGCGCTGGTAGATGCCGACCAGGCAGGCTTTGGAGACCATCAAAATATGCAACGCAATCCTCCCGCTGCGCTCTCAGACAGTATCCGGCCGCCGCCCACAATCGCAACGCGGATCGGATGCATCGGCTCGTACCTCCTGTCAGTCCAGCCGCCGGCTCACACCGGAGGCCGAGATCGCCATAATCACCGCCCCCAGCCCGACCAGCGCCAGGGCGTGCGGCCAGAGAATGGACAGCGTCGCGCCTTTGAGCACCACGGCGCGGATGATGACCAGATAGTGGTGCATCGGCACCACTTGAGAGACAGCCTGCAACACCGTCGGCAGATTTTCGACCGGCACCATGTAACCGGAGAGGCTGAGGTCGACCAGGGCCAGGATGAAGACGAAGAGGATGGCCTGCTGCTGCGTTCGCGCCGCGGCCGAGATCAACATCCCGAACCCGATTTCGGCGGCGACGAACAGGAGCGTCAGCCCCAGCAGCAGCGCGAACGAGCCGCGGAAGGGGATACCCAGAAAGTGCGTGGCTACGACCATCATCAGCACGAAGTTCGACGCGCCGACGAGCAGCGGGGGGATCGCTTTGCCGATCACCAGTTCCAGCCGCCCCAGCGGCGTGACAATCAACTGCTCCAGCGTGCCCAATTCGCGCTCCCGCGCCAGCCCCAGCGAGGCGACCGAGAGCGTGATCTGGTAGGTGATGAAGCCCACCTGGGCGGGGATGGAGAAGTAGCGCAAGTTGTAGGTGGGATTGTAGTACGTCACCACGCGCAGGTCAATTCCGGAGGCGCTGGAGAGCCCGCGCTCCGCCAGCAACTCCCGCCCGTAGCGGGTCAGCGCACTGCTGGCGGCCCCCAGGGCACTGCTCCCCACGACGCTGTTCGACGCGTCTACCAGGATCGCCACCTGAGCCGTGCGGACCGGGTTGACCAGGGCCTTCGCCAGGCCGCGCGGGAAGATGATGCCGACGTCCACCTGGCCGCGGTCCAGCAGGTCTTGGAGCTCATCTTCGTCCGCGACGAAATACAGCACGCGCAGTTCCTCCTGAGTGTCGAGGTCATTGATCATGCGCCGGCTGACGGCCGAGCGATCCATGTCCAGTACAGCCACGCCCAGGTCGCTGACACTCCCGCCGGTGGCCTGCGACAGCAGGTATAACTGAAGGATCGGCAGCAAGAAGAGGAACGCGGTCAACATCCGGTCGCGCGCGAGCTGGAGGATCTCCTTCCAGACGATGGTGCCAATCCGCGCAAACATCCTCACCCCACCCGCTTGTGGAAGAGCGCCAGGCTGACCGCCAGGCCGCCCGCTCCCATCCCGGCCAGAATCAGCGCCGGGAATGCCAGCGCTGCGGCCTCCAGCCCTTTGAGGAATACGCCCCGGCTGATGACGATGAAGTGCGTCGTCGGCAGCGCGTAGCTGATCAATTGGGAGAAGATGCTTTTGGCATCCACGGGGGCGATCAATCCGGTGATGAAAAAACTGGGCACGAAGAAGACCATCAGTACCAGAAACATGGCCGTCTGTTGGTTCTTGACGAAGTTGGCGATGAACAGGCTGAATCCCATACTCGCCACTAGATACAGCGAAGAGAGCGCCATATACCCCACCAGACTGCCCCGAAAGGGCACTTCGAAGTAGAGCGTGGCGACCGCCCAGGCCAGAAAGACGCTGCCCAGGCCGTTGATGACGTAGGCGACCGTCTTTCCCACCAGGTACTCGATGCCGCGCACCGGTGTCGTGATCAGGCTCTCGAACGAACCGGTCTCTTTCTCGCGGGCCAGCGCCAGCGCCAGCGCCAACGCCGGCATACACAACACGATGGCCATCAGTCCGGGCACCATACTTATGAGCGACTTGAGCGTCGGATTATAGCGCGCGTCGGTGATCAATTCCAGCCCGCCGGAGGGAGAGCGGCACGTCTCACACGCGGCGGCGAAAGCCGCCGTGCGCTGCTCCAGGCTGTAGCCCGCCTGACGGGTGGCAATGGGGTCGCTGCCGTCGACGATGGCCTGTACTTGAACCGCCTGCCCGGCCCGCAACCCGGCATCGAAGCCCGGCGGAATGATCAGCGCACCGGTCACCCGCCCAGAGAGGATCAGGTCATCCAGCGCAGCGTAAGAGGTGACCCGTTCGTAGACGCGAAAGTCGCCATCCGCCGTCAGCGCCGACACGTACTGCCGCGAGAGGACGCTTTCGTCCAAATCCCACAGCGCTATGTCCACATTCTCGACGTCGAAAGCGAAGATGTAAGAAAGCAACAGCAGCAAGAAAGCCGGGGAGATGGTGACCAGAAAGAACGTGCGCAGGTCACGCAGAATGTGACGGAACTCTTTCCGGGCGATAGCGGCAGCACGGCGAATGGACATATCAAGAGGCAAGAAGCAGGAGGCAGGGTGTGGTGCGCTTCTATTCCAGGAAATCGCGTAACTTGCGGCTGCGTCCAGGATGGCGCAGTTTGCGCAATGCCTTCGTCTCGATCTGGCGGATGCGCTCGCGCGTCACGCCGAACTTGTGTCCCACCTCCTCCAAGGTGTAGGGCCGGCCGTCCTTCAGACCGTAACGCATCTCCAGCACCTCGCGCTCGCGGGCGCTCAA
>JAFGOJ010000365.1 GCA_016926575.1 Anaerolineae bacterium
ACCGAACAGGCGCGCATCTTCGAACCGTTCTATCGCGTGGAAAGCCCGTTGAGCCGCACGGTGGAGGGCACCGGCCTGGGGCTGAGCCTGGTCAAGGCCATCGTCGAGGCACACGGCGGCGTCGTGTGGATCGAGAGCGAACCCGGGAAGGGGTCTGACGTCTCTTTTAGCGTGCCGCTGGTTTCGGAAACGGATTGATGGCAGGCTACTTCAAAATTATGTGAGGGAGAGTTAAATGTCTCAAACGTTAGCTAGAGTCAATTGCCCGAGTTGCGGACAGCCTTTTGGAACGCCGGTCGAGCAGATCATCGACGTCGAGGTCGACCCTTCGGCGAAGTCGCGCGTACTCACGGGGCAGGTCAACGTGGCGGTGTGCCCGCACTGTGGGGCGATGGGGGGATTGAGCGTGCCGTTCCTGTACCACGATCCGGCCAGAGAGTTGGCGTTGGTGATGATGCCGATGGAGGCTGGGCGGACGGAGGTGGAGCGTCAGAAGGTCATCGGGGCGCTTTCGCGCGCGGTGATGAGCCAGATGCCGCCGGAGCAGCGGAAAGGCTATTTGCTCAACCCTCAGGTCTTTTTCTCCCTCGACAGCGTGGTCAAGAAAGTGCTGGAAGCGGAGGGTATTACGGAGGAGATGATCGAGGCACAGCGCGCCAAGCTGGAGCTGTTGCAGATGTTGATGGCCACACCTGTCGAAGAGCGCCCGGCGCTCGTGCAAGAGAATGCGGCGCTGCTGGATGCCGAGTTCTTCCAGATCATGCACGCCAACATGGCCCAAGTAGAGTCGATTGGGCGTCAGGACGTCCTGCGCGGCCTGCTGGACCTGCGGGCGATGTTGTTCGAGGAGACGGAGATGGGCCGCCGTTTGGCGGTTCAGGCCCGCGCCGTTCAGACCTTGCGCGAGAATCCGACGCGCGAGAAGCTGCTTTCGCTGCTGGTGGAGGTCGAAGACCGCGAGACGCGCGAGGTGTTGGTTACTCTGGGGCAGTCGTTGATGGACTACTTCTTCTTCCAGAGCTTGACGCGCCGTATCGAGGAGCAGAAGGACGCAACAGAACGCCAACGGCTGGAAGCCCTGCGCAAAGAGGTGATAGACATCCGCGAGGACCTGCGCGTGCAGATGCAGCAAGTTTTCGCAGAGAAAGAGTCGCTCATCCACGATTTGCTGGTCTCCGAGAACCGGGAGTTGCTGGCGCGCCGGCGGATGGCGGACATGGACGAGCTGTTCTTCAGCGTGTTGGTGGCCGAGCGGGAACGCGCGCAGGAAGCCGGAGACGTGGAGGCTGCGGCGGAGCTCGAGGCCGTGTGGAAGTTGGTGATGGGGCTGGTCGAGGCGTCGGTGCCGCCGGAGGTGCGCTTCCTGGAAGAGATTATGGGTGCAGAAGACGAGGCGGCGTTGCGCGCGATCTTCGAGCAGAACCAACAGTTCGTCAATCCGGCCTTGCTGGACCTGCTGACGCAGGTCGAGGCGCAGCTTCAGGAGCAGGGCGAAAACGAAGCCGCGCTGCGGGCAAGCCGGGCCCGCTCTGTCGCCAGCACGATGGTGCAGGCTGCCGCTGCGAAACCCGCCCCTGCCCCGCAGCCGGGGCCCCCGCCGGCCCCGCCCGAGGATCAGGCTGCGGGGGAAAAGCGCCGTCCGTCCGGTCTGTTGATTGCCAAGTAGCGGCCACGACCGGCCGGGTCATGGACCCGGCGGGAGCACATTGTCTGGTGGTGGTAGGCGCGCGATTCAATCGCGCGCCTACCATCTTATCACCGATTTTCCAACCGAAACCCGCCATTCCGCCCGGTCTCTTGACCGGACGGAACAAGAGGGGCCGCCTGAGGCGTTAACCCTGGGCCATTTGCGGAAGGGGTCCGGGGGAACCGCAGGTTCCCCCGGCGGGGTGCAGGGGCGGAGCCCCTGCAAAACCCCTGTTTTCGAAGGGGTGCAGGCGCGCGATTCAATCGCGCGCCTACCACCTTATCACCGATTTTCCAACCGAAACCCGTGCCCGCGCACCGTCACGATGTACGAGAAGTCGGGGTCGAGGGCGGCGAGGCGTTCCCGCAGGCGGCGCACCAGCGCGTCGATGGCCTGCTCGGTGATCCCCTCCGATGCGTCATCGGCCCACACCGCGCCGACGACGTCGTCTCGCGCTACGACGTGCCCTTCGGCGTCCGCCAGCATGGTCAGCAGGCGGTACTGAGCCGGTGAGAGCGGGGGGGCCAGCTCCTGCCCGTTGACGTACACGCGGTGCGCGGCGCGATCGATGTGCAGCCCGCGCGCGGAGCTTTCCACTTCCAGCGGCACCGTTGCGTCGGCGCCGACGAATCCCATCTTCGTACACAGCGCGATCTGAATTTCGTCACCGTCTTTCAGTATCCGCGGGGTGTCTCTGACCTCCTCCCCGTTGACGTAGGTGCGGTTCTTGCTGCCCAGGTCGTACAATTGGTAGACGTTGCCCGCCATCCGCTCTATTCGTGCGTGATGGCGAGACACCTGTCGCTCGGGCAGCACCAGGTCACAATCCGACCCGCGCCCGATCAAAAACTCGGCTTCTTTGATCAGCCAGCGCTGCCCGGCCAGTTCGCCTTCGTAAACCACGATCATTGGAATCTCCAGAGGCCCTGTTGGACTCATAGTGTCTCCTTTCGTCATTCCCGTGAAAGCGGGAATCTATGCGGCGTTTGGATGCCCGCGAAAGCGGGCATGACGGCAGTGTATGGCGAATTGCCCACACGATTGCCCCCTTTTGCTACCGTTACCTTGACATAATCATCTTCTGGTCTATCATGCCTGTTTGAGGAGAAATCGAAGAGGAGATACCGCTCTGTGGCCCGATTACTTGAACCGGGAACGGTTCTGCGCGACCGCTACCAAATTCTCGCGTGTGTAGGGCAGGGGGGGATGGGGGCCGTTTATCGCGCTACCGATTTGCGGCTGGATGGCCGTATCTGCGCGGTCAAGGAGATCCATCCTGAACCTGACCTGTCTGACGACGCGCGTGGTCAGGCCCAGCGCCAGTTCTACCGTGAGGCGAGCACGTTGGCGCGCCTGGACCATCCCAATTTGCCCAAGGTCTCGGATTACTTCACGGAGGCAGAGCGGGAGTATTTGGTCATGGATTTCGTCGCCGGGCGGGACTTGAGCCAGATATTGGACGAAGCCCAGCGCGCCGGACGGATGCTCGATGAGCGCCAGGTTCTGTCCTGGGCCGAGCAGTTGTGCGACGCGCTCTCCTACTTCCACAGTCAGGATCCGCCCGTGCTCCACCGCGACATCAAACCGGCCAACATCAAGGTGACGCCCGGAGGGTTGATCAAGCTGGTGGATTTTGGGCTGGTCAAGTTGCTGGTCACCGACGACGCCCGCACCGTGACGGTGTTGCAGGGGCGCGGCACGGCGGCGTACACCCCGCTGGAGCAGTACGGCGGAGACACCGGGCATACCGACGTGCGCTCCGACATCTACGCTTTGGGCGCGACGCTCTACCACTTGCTCGCGGGCATCCCGCCCGCCGATGCCAAGTGCCGCTTTCTCGACCCCGAGGTCAACGCGTCTCCGCGCGACCTCAATCCCCACATCTCTCCGGCCACGGAACGGGCGATTCTGGCAGCGATTGCTATGCACCCGAACGACCGCCCGCCGACGGTCGATGCCTTCAGAGAGATGCTCCACGACACGACCTTCTCCGATGCGTTTTCTGGCATCGTTCCCCCGGGGCGCGAATGGCGCGCGGCGGTGATGGAAAATCGCGGCCTGTTGGTGCTGTCGGGTGGGCTGCTGCTCCTCGCGTTCCTCTTTACTCTTCTGCTTTAGTCTGTTTGGTTGTCAACGTTCGCTTCGCAACGGCGACAGCCGCTGTGACGAGCCACGGAACTAACGTGCCGATCAGGGCGATGGCCGCAATGGCCCATTTCCCGGGCTGCGCCTTGGCCCATTGCGTCCCGGGAACGCCCAACGCCAGCGCAATGTAGGCACCCAATCCGCCGATGACGCACCACAATCCGGTCCGGATGGCGGCCGTGGTCCCCTGACGCCGGCGCCAGGCGACCACGTAGCCGAGGAATGCGACGATTGCCACTGCGATCAGGGCGATCACGAAATCCGTCCAATCCACCTCTCTGCCCGCCGACCCGTTGCCGGTGCTCGGGCCGGTCGACTGGGACGGCGTGGGTGAGCTGTCGGGGGTGGGCTCGGGCGTCGCGCTGGGCGTCGGTTCGGGCGTCGCGGTGATGGTGGGCGGCGGCGTGACGATGCTGACCAGCCCGCCCTCTCGAATGTCCATCTCCAGCCGCACGGCACGCGGCACCGGGTCGGCTCGCACCGAAATTTGCAACTGCCCGACCTGCGCCAGGGTCGTGGTCGTCTCTGCCACGCCGTCCCGCGTCGTCACCTGCACCGAATACTCCAATCCCAATCCTTCTTGCGGATAGGTGAAGTAGAAATCGACCGGGGTCCCGTCGGGCACGCGATGGTGGTTGTGGTCTACGATCACACTGGTGTGCAGCCGCAGGGTGTCTCCCTGGCGAATTTCGATGCTCTGAGGCGTGGGGCCGGGCGTCACAGTACCATCGGTCTTGTTCAGGCTGGCTGCGCCGATCACTTCGTAGGCGATTTGGATCGTTTGCGCCGGGTCGGGCTGCGTCTGGACAATCAGGTCGTAGTTGATGCCCGGCACGGAGACAGGTGCGTAACCGGTGAAAGGGAACTCGTCGAACAGCGCCCGCACGGCGACTTCGATGAACGGCTGTGTGTGGGTGTAGAGTGCAAAATAGGCCTGGAGCTTGGCGATCTCGGTCGTGTCCAGGTAGTAAGGTGCGCCGAAGGCGAACACGATGATGCTTTTGTTCCTCAGAAGGTTGGGTTGTTCGGCCAGAAAACGCCGCACGGCTGAGGACGAGGGAACCTGGTCCGTGATGTCGAGCATAGCGAAGATGACCCAGTCCGCCTCTTCCAGAGCTACCGTCAGGGGATCGGGAGGTTGAGGGGTAGCGTCTCCTTCCACCGGCTCCGGCGCGACCGGGGGCGAGGTCAGGTAGCCGGTCAGTTGGGTGAACGTGAAACTTCTGATGCGGGCGGGATTGACCTGGTAGGTGGCCTGCGGCCCGTAGAGGCGCACCAGCGTCTCTTCCAGGGCGGTGGGCGAGATGGCGTAGATGGGGGCGCAGGTGTCGCACGGTGTAACCAGCCGGTCGTCGGTGAAGATCACGATCGATTCGTCGACCGCCGGCGGGGCCGGGCGCAGGTCGGACGAAAGCGGAGAGAGGAGTGTGACGGCCTGCTGGGCGACGGGCGTGACCTGTTCCCTGGATCTGCCGACGCTCTCGTTGGCTGCCTCGGCGTCGACCAGGGCTGTGTTGATTGTCATGGTGGGGGTGGTCACGCCGTACAGGCGCAGTTTGAGGCGCAGGATGCGCAGCACTGCCGCGTCGACGCGTGCCTGGAAGGTGGGGTCGGTGGCGTATTTCTCGCGGAAAAAGGCCAACGTGCTGCGGATGTTGTCGGCGTGGGTGGCCCAGTCGTCGCCCAGCGCGAAATGAGACAGCAGCAGCAGGTCGTTCCCGGCCACGAACGCCTCGCGGGCGATGCGCAGGCTGTTGAACGTCTGCTCCGTGGGGTCGTAGAACCGGCGCACGGCGCGGACACCCAGTTCGTCGGCGACGGTGATGCCGTCGTTCTCGCGCCACGTCGAGAGTTCCGGCAGAGCCATCAGCGTCTGGAGTGCCTGCGGGTCGAAGCTGACCGGTTTGGTGGACTGGTAGAGGTTGCCCTGGAAGCCACGGTAGCTGATGTGCGAGACGAGCAGCCCATCCGGTTGGGCCAGCGGATCGGTGGCGTTGACCACGGCAAAGAAGGGAGCCAGTTCGATCTGTTTGAGCTGTTCGAGCGATTTTTGGACGGTCGAGACTTCCTCGCTGAGCGGGCGGTCGGCAGCGCCCAGACCGGGGAAGTGGCTGGCGATCACGGCGACGCGGCCCTGGCTGCCGTCGTGGATGCCGTGGATGTAGGCGGTGCCCATCTGGCCGACCCAGTACGGGTCTCCTCCGAAGGAGCGCACGCCCAGATCGGCGGCGCTGGTGGGGCGCGGGGTGTTCAGCACGTCGAGGGATGGCCCGAAGAGCATATTGATGCCCAGCGATGCCAGTTCCTGCCCGGCAATGCGCCCGGCGGTTTCGGCATTGGACGGATTCCACGTCGCGCCGATGGACATCGGTGAGGGGAGCTGCGTCGTGCCACTGACGATGGCGGTGTGTGGCGTGCCGTTACCTTCCTGTTCGACGGCGACGAAGAGGGGCACGAAGGGCGATTCGCTTGCCCACGCGAGGTGTTGCAGCGCGTTGGCCAGCGTAGCCACTTGCAGCGGCGTGTCGCCCTCGTTGACGATGTTCCCGTCCTCCGGACTGAGCAGCACCCCACCGATCTGCTCGTTGACGATCAGGTCGTAGATCATCGAGGCTTCGTCCGTCTCTGTGCCGGGAAACGTGACCAGGAAAAGTTGGCCCACCCGGGCGTCTGGCGACATACGTTCCAACAGCCGCGCAGCAGCGTCCGCCTCCTCCTGCGCTGCGAGCGTGGGGGAGAGGGTCAACACAATCATCATCGCCAGAGCCACACACAACCACTTCTGCATCCCTTGCCTCTTGCCTCCTGCTTCTTGCTACTCGACTTCCACCAGCACCTGGTCCTTCTCCACGTCGTTTCCTGGGCTGACGTGGACGGCCTTGACCGTACCGCTTTGGCGGGCCTGGAGTTCGTTCTCCATCTTCATCGCTTCCAATACGCAGACC
>JAFGOJ010000366.1 GCA_016926575.1 Anaerolineae bacterium
CGGCGCGATCCTCGCCAGTGCCCCGCTGCCCGAGGACGTCAACCCGCGCGGTTTTGCCTTCGAAGACGGCACCACTTTCTGGATCTCTGATTCTGGCGGCATCGGCCGGTTGCTCCGCATGGAGACGGTCGAAGACACGGCCTCGCCGCTGATCACCGCCGGCCCGACCGTGGTCAGCACCAGCGGCGGCGGCGCGGTGATCGAGTGGGTCACCGACGAGCCCGCCGACTCGCGCGTCGAGTACGGGCTGACGACGGCCTACGCCCTTTCGCGCACAGCAGAGGCCGACGTGATCACGCACACCATGGCTTTGGTGGGCCTCTCGCCCGGCGAAACATACCACGTCCGCGTCGGCTCGCAGGATATGCCCGGAAACGACGTCACCTGGAGCGGCGATTTCACTTTTACAACCAGTTCCGCTGCGGCCTGGAACGTGCGCAATTCCTTCCACCGGCCTACCGTCTGGGATTTTGAGGGCATCACGTTCGACGGCGCCAACCTGGTCGCCTATGAGGCGGCGCGCGAACACTATTACACCCACGACCTGCGCGACGGTGAGGTGCTCGGCGCGGTGGTCTATACGCTCTCATCCAATGACCCGCTCGACCTGGCCTGGGCCAATGGCGACATCTGGTTCGTCGACCGGATGGACGATGTCGTCGTACGCTTCGACGGCGCCACCGGCGCCGAGGAGCAGGTGATCGACGTCGGCGACAAGGGTTATCTGAACGTGCGCGGTATCGCCTGGGATGGCAGTCAGATCTGGATCGCCGACGATGACACCGACCGCATCGTGCGCATCAACCCGTCGAACGAGGCCGTCTATGCCAGCTTTGCCACCCCCGCCGGCACCACGCCGGGCGCACTCGACTATTCCGGCGGCTACCTCTGGTACGTCGACCGCGCCGGTGGCGTGATCTACAAGCTGGCCACCGACGGTTCGATCGTCGAGACGTTTACCCCACCCACCGCCAGCCCCTACGGCATCGCCTGGGCCAACGGCTACCTGTGGGTCACCGACGACGCGACCGACTATGTCTACCAGCTTGATCCGAACCCGACGGCCGCGCCGGTGGTGCGGCAGGTTTTTTCCGGCAGTTGGATGGGCCAGTACGGCTACTATCCCGTCGGCGCGACGGTCTGGATCACCGCTTGCGAGCAGTACGGGCGCAGCGGGCTGACGGCGACGTTGACGCTTACTTCGACCAGCGGCGCCGAGATCTTGGACGTATCGATGACCGATCGCGGTGATGGCTGCTACGACTATGAATGGAATACCGCCGGGCGCTCGACGCTCGAAACGTACGGCGCCGAGGTGCGGCTGACCGACGGCAGCACCAGCGACAGCGACGGCCTGTGGCGCACGCCCGACCATACCATCCGCCTGGCCCACCTGGTCGCCCTGTCGGACACGGTCACCGTCTCCCGATCGGTCGCTCTGCCGCGCGGCTTTGCCTGGGCCGGCAACGACTTGTGGGTCAACAACACCCGCGTGATCGAGCGTTACAACGGCGCCACGGGCACACCCGACATCTCGGTCGCCCTGCCGACCGACCCCGGTGGCAATTATGCCTCGGAGGGGCTCGATTGGGACGGTTCGTATTTGTGGGTGGCGCACAACTTGATCAGCAACGACGGCACGCCCTACGTCTCGCGCTACACCAGCAGTGGGGCATCCTACGGCGGGGCGATCTACGGCAACGACAATCTGGGTCACGAGGGCATTGCCCGCACGGCGAACGGCTTTTGGCTCTCGGACAATGAGCTGCAAAAGGTCTGTCTGTACCCGGCGGCGGGCGGCAGCGCCACGCGCTGTTTCCAATCGCCCACGCGCAACGTCTCTGGTCTCGAATGGGACGGCACTAGCCTCTGGCTGGTCGACGGGTCGTACAACCGGCTCTACCGCTACGATCAAAACGGCAACGAGGTCGACCGCTACATCGTCGACGGCGCGGGCCGTTTCGCCTCCTTCGACGGCAGCGCTCTGTGGGTCTATACCGGCCTCTCGGCGGATACCACCAGTCTGGTTTTTCGCTCTCTGGCCTGGCTGCCCGACGTCGCGCTGCTCCCACTGGAGGTCACCACCACGACCGTGCCGCAGAACGGCACGGTGACGATCACCGCCACGGTCTACGTGGATAATGAGGACGCGCCGGGCGTCGTGGTGCGGTTCTACGAAGGCGATCCCGACGCGGGTGGCACGCCCATCGGCAGCGACGTTGCCCTGGGCGCGCTGGCGGCCGGGACGTCGGCGCAAGCGGTGCTGACCTGGTCGACGCCCGACGACGGCGTCTACGACATCACCGCCCGCGTCGATCCCGACGGCGCCATCGCCGAGAGCCAGGAGGGGAACAACGAGCAATTGGTGCGCGTCTCCGTCTACGACGTCGATCCTGACCCGCCGGTCATCAGCGGGGTGAGTGTCGCCGAAGAGGGCGGCGATGGCGACGGTGTCATCGAAGACAACGAAGTGATGCGCTTCACCTGGAGCGCGACCGACGCTGCCAGCGGCGTCTTGACCACCGCCGTCGTCATCAGCGGTACGACCTATCCCGGCACGGGCAGTTACACCGCCCTGGTCGGCCCGCTGCCCGATGGGGTCTACGCCTTCACCATTGTCGCCACCGACCACTCCGACGAGGTGCAGACGTATCAGGGCGACGTCGACGTCGCGCCGCACGCGCTGCAGGTGGAGCAGACGCTGCCCGCGCCCGGCGCGACCGGTGTGGAGCCCAGCGAGCAGATCGGCGCGGCCTTCGCCACCGACCTGGTGGCCGCCAGCCTCACGGGACGCGCTTTCTCCCTTACCTCGGCGGACGGGATGACGGTCTCCGGAGAGATCGTCTACGACACCGCCGAGCAACTGGCGACCTTCGTCCTCGATAGCGAGCTAGAGAACGCCACGACCTACACGGCGACGATCCGCGCCGGTCTCCAGGGACCGGTGGACGAGTACAGCAACACGATGGAGTCCGACTACGTCTGGACCTTCACGACGGAGCCAGACACGGTGGCCCCTATTGCCGAGATCAATAGCCCGGTGCCGGGCGAAACATATCGCGGAGTGCTTGAAGCTCTCGGTTCGGCGCTTGACCGGAACCTGGACGGCTACCAGATCTTCTATGGCGAAGGGGCCGCGCCGGCGGAGTGGGTTCCGTTAGAGGCGTACAACGGCGCGGTCGACGACGGGTTCCTGGGTGAGTGGAACACGGTCGACCTGCCCGACGGGACCTATACCTTCCGTCTGGTCGTCAGCGACACGGTGGGGTTGACCTCGGTGGAGACGGTGACGCTCTATCTGGACAACACCCCTCCGACGACGCCGGATCCCACCAGCACCAGCCACGTCACCGCGACGTGGACGAATCAGACCGTCGTAAGCGCCACGTGGGAAGCGGCCTTCGATGCCGGGAGTGGCGTGACCGGATACGCGGTCTCGTGGGACCCGTGGCCGGGTGGGCAGCCAGAGCGGACGATCGAACTGAGCCCAGGCGAGCGCACGACGGTCAGCCCGCCTCTCGCCGACGGCAGCAAATGGTACCTGGCCCTCACCAGCCGCGACGGCGCGGGTAACTGGAGCGCGCCGGTTTACCTGGGCCCCTTCGCCATCGACACAACGCCGCCCAGTGCGCGCGTCCTGGCGCTGCCCGGCGCGCACACCGGGATGACGGTCACCGTCTGCTGGGATGGGTTCGACGCGACCTCAGGCGTGGAGAGCTACGACGTCTGGGTTCGCGACCAGATCACCGGAACCTGGACCATCTGGCAGAGCGAGGTGGATGCGACCTGCGCCGATTTCGCCGGTGAGGAAGATCATATCTACTACTTCGAGGCACGGGCGCGGGATGCGGCAGGCAACGTCGAACCGCTGGTGCTGGGTGACGGCGAAACCTACACGCTGCTGCGCGATCGCTTCACTATCTACCTGCCGCTTGTGCTCAAGGCGTACTCGGCGGCGGCGAATCACGCGCCTTACTCTCCTTCCAGACCCTCCCCCGCCGATGGTGCGATGGACCAGTCGGTGGGCACGCACTTGAGCTGGAGCGGCGGCGACCCGGATGGCGACAGCGTGACCTACGACGTCTACTTCGAGGCGGTGGATAGCACACCCGACTTACTGGCCTGCCAGGACGTCGGCGCGACGACGTGCGATCCGGGTTCCCTCGCTGATGGGACGCGCCACTATTGGCGCGTCCTCGCCACAGATGAGCACGGCGCGTCGACCTGGGGACCGGTGTGGAGCTTCGTCACCGCCGATTCGGGTGACAACCATCCGCCGGATCCGCCGTGGGATCCGCATCCGGTGGATGGCGGGATCAACCTCTACCTGGACGCGGACCTGAGCTGGATGGGCGGCGACCCCGACGGCGACAGCGTGACCTACGACGTCTACTTCGAGGCTGACGACGACACGCCCGATGCCCTCGTGTGCGATGACACCGCCCTTGCGACCTGCGCCCTCGATCCTTTGGCCGCGGGCACAACCTACTACTGGCGCGTCGTCGTCACGGACGAGCGCGACGCGTCGATCACGGGGACGGTGTGGTCGTTCACGACCACGCACTTGCCTAACTTGCCCTCGGCATCATCACCCGCCGCCGGGGCGACGAACCAGTCGGTGTGGCAGTTCCTCACATGGACCGGCGGCGATCCCGACGGCGATCCGGTCTGGTACGACGTCTACTTCGCGGCAGACGATCTCACCCCTGACGTGTTGGTTTCGGATGGACAGATCGGCACCCAATGGGGGACCGGCGAGCTCGACCCCGGCACGACCTACTACTGGCAGATCGTCTCTCACGACGAGACACACGGGGCGACGATTACGGGGACTGTGTGGGCATTCACCACTACGTACGCGCCGAACGTGCCCTCGAACCCCTTCCCGGCCGATGGGTCGACGGGCCGTCCGCTGACCGTCACCCTGGGGTGGAGCGGCGGCGACCCCGACGGCGATCCGGTGACCTACACGGTCTACTTCGGTGCGGGCGCGCCGAGCGTGCTGATCGCCAGCGGCCTGACCACGCCGTCGTTGGAGGTGGGCGGGCTGGTCTCCAACACGGCCTACTACTGGCAGATCTACGCCATCGACAGACACGACATCGAAACGATCGGGCCGGTGTGGGCTTTCACGACGACAGCCCCTGTCCTGGCCGAAAATTTCATCCGCGTCACCAGAGAGCCACGACGAGCACGAGAGCGAG